>CAMGTS010000019.1 GCA_946062035.1 uncultured Bacteroidales bacterium | reverse complement strand
CGTCAACGATAATATGCTGTAAATTCCTGCCGTACAGGCATTTTTCGAGCTTTTCCAATGCTCTGTGCATGGCGAGAATGGAGGCGTTCAGGATATTGATTTCATCGATTTCTCCGGGAGACGCTTCGGCGATTCCGTATGCTACAGCATCATGCATGATTTTTCCCCTCAGAAACTCTCTTTTCTTTTCGGTCAGCTGTTTGGAATCATTTAGAATACCGAACCATTCCGCTTTTTCGATCTCAGGGCTGAAGAGGACAGCGGCGGCTACAACAGGGCCGGCAAGACAACCCCTGCCGGCCTCATCGCATCCCGCTTCAAATAAACCGCTGGTATAAAAAGGTTTAAGCAACTATATCATTTTTTAAAGTGCGGCTAACGCACTCTTTACCGCATCGGCTATAGCGCGCCCTTCCGCCTTGCCTGCAAGCTGCTTGGATGCCGCACCCATAACTTTGCCCATATCTTTCGGACCAGTAGCCCCCACAGCCTCAATGATTTTCTTAACCTCCGCTACGATTTCCTCCGCATTCATCTGCTTCGGAAGCAAATATTCCATCGCTTTAGCCTGTCCCTCCTCTTCTGCGGCGAGGTCTTCCCTGCCGTTCTGTTTGTAAAGAGCCGCACTCTCTCCGTGCTGTTTGACGAGTTTCTGAATAATCTTGAGAATATCAGCGTCAGCAAGTTCGCCATTTTCGGTAAGTTTCGCTCCTTCAGCGGTTTTGCCGAGAAGAATTTGTGACTTGATTTCTCTGAGGGCTTCAAGTTTTATTTTCTCTTTGGCGAGCATTGCCGCCTTGATGTCGCCCTGTATTTGTTTTTCTAAAGACATAATCCTGGTTTTTAATTCATTACACATACCGTCGTTTCAAACGCCACGGTACTTTTTTCGTAGTGTCAACAATACTATTTTTTATCTGACTCCGGAAGAACGCTCTTGATGCAAAGCTCGTCCATCTGAACCTGGTCGATCAGGGACGGCGCATCAATCATGACATCCCTGCCTGTATTGTTCTTAGGGAATGCGATGTAGTCTCTGATAGAGTCGCTTCCTCCGAATAAAGCGCAAACTCGGTCAAAACCGAATGCAAGTCCACCGTGTGGCGGAGCGCCGTATTTGAATGCATTAATCATAAATCCGAACTTGTAGTCCGCCTCTTCAGGCGATATTCCGAGCACCTCGAACATTCTCTTCTGAACATCAGCATTGTGGATTCTTATAGAACCGCCACCAAGCTCAGTGCCGTTGAGGACAAAGTCGTATGCGTTTGCGCAAACAGCCTCCAAATCTTCTTTTTTATCGCTGTAGAACATCTCCATATGTTCAGGTTTAGGAGCCGTGAACGGATGGTGCATAGCATAGAAGCGGTTCGTCTCATCGTCCCATTCCAACAGAGGAAAATCGACGACCCAAAGCGGTGCGAACTCCTTAGGATTTCTGAGTCCGAGGCGGTTACCCATCTCAATTCTCAATGTTCCGAGCATATTCTGAACCTTGCGTTTGTTATCACCGCTCATGATAAGGATAAGATCACCCGTCTTAGCCTCAGCGACTTCCGCGATTTTCTTCAAATCTTCAGGAGAGTAGAACTTGTCAATAGATGACTTGACAGATCCGTCTGCATTTAACTTAATGTATATCAAGCCTTTCGCCCCGACCTGCGGCCTCTTGACAAACTCGGTAAGCTCATCGGTCTGTTTGCGGGTGTAATCAGCACATCCGGGAACGGATATACAGCCGATGTATTCCGCACCGTCAAGAACGGAGAATCCCTTTCCCTTGGCGGCTTCCGTCAGGTCATGAATTGTCATGCCGAAACGGATATCAGGTTTGTCAGAACCGTAGTTGTCCATCGCATCGTACCACCTCATTCTCGGAATCGGATTGGCTATCTCGACATTGAGGACGTTTTTGAAGACGGTCCTCATCATCCCCTCAAACACGTTAAGGACGTCTTCCTGCTCCACGAAAGACATTTCGCAGTCTATCTGTGTAAACTCAGGCTGTCTGTCGGCTCTCAAGTCTTCGTCACGGAAACATCTGACAATCTGGAAATAACGATCATATCCAGCAACCATCAACAATTGTTTCTGCTGCTGAGGAGACTGAGGGAGAGCGTAGAACTGCCCCGGATTCATTCTGCTTGGAACAACAAAGTCTCGCGCTCCTTCAGGAGTAGATTTGATCAGATAAGGGGTCTCGATTTCCAAGAAATCCTGAGCGTCAAGATAATTGCGAACCTCGTGCGCTATTCTGTGGCGCAACATAAGAGCGTTTTTGAGAGGGTTTCTTCTCAAGTCCAAGTATCTGTATCTCGCTCTCAAATCTTCACCGCCATCGCTTTCGTCCTCAATGGTGAAAGGAGGTGTAAGTGACTGGTTAAGAACAGTTATACAGCTGAGTTTTATCTCGATATCTCCAGTAGGGATTTTCGCGTTTTTGCTCTGTCTTTCGGTGACGGTGCCAACGGCCTGAATCACAAACTCTCTCCCCAATCCTTTTAAAGCGTCCAACACTTCTACCGGACCGTTGTCGTCAGCGACAAGCTGGGTAATGCCGTACCTGTCCCTCAAGTCAACGAAATTCAGGCTTCCCATCTTTCTGATTCTCTGTACCCATCCGGCAAGTGTAACCTCTTTGCCGACATCTGCGAGACGTAATTCTCCGCACGTTTTGGTTCTATACATAATCTGCTATTGAATAGTTAAGTAACTAATTATACTCTCTTTAAAAAGCCACATGATACAAGCAAGACTCTCACTCTCACGTAACCGACAAAGGTACAGAAAAATATTTACCTTTGTCACTGATGAAAAGACACGCAAAAAGCTATAGAAGAGGCCCTGTCTACGAAGGGGTCGCGGCAAAGAAGAATTTAGGGCAGCATTTTCTCGCAGACGAAGATACGGCTATAGAGATAGTAGACTCGCTGCTGATTCCTGAGACAGATCTTGAGGGTAATCCGATCGGGGAGAACTCTGTTCCCGTTTTGGAGATCGGACCAGGTACAGGAGTCCTCACCAAGTATCTTCTTATGGATAAGAGAATAAAGCTCGAACTTTGCGAAGTTGATGATGAGTCTATAGACAAACTGAGGGATCGTTTTCCTCAATTTTTATACACTCTTGTCAAAAGAGACTTTCTGCAATGCGACTTGTCTGAGATTTTTCCTAAAAAGCGGATAACCGACGAAGAGGTTTACATAATAGGGAACTTTCCATACAACATCTCTTCACAGATTTTTTTCAAGATATTAGAAGACAGAGATCGTGTGACACAAGTGGTGTGTATGTTGCAAAAAGAAGTGGCTCAGCGACTTGCGTCGGCGCCTGGCGGTAAGGACTATGGAATTCTGTCGGTCTTCCTGCAGGCGTGGTATGATATTGAATATCTGTTTACGGTTAACGAGGATGTCTTTGTTCCTGCTCCGAAAGTAAAGAGCGGAGTGATAAGGCTTTGGCGTAATACGAGGGAATCCTTGGGATGTGACGAAAAACTCTTCAGGGAGATTGTAAAGTCGTGCTATAACCAACGACGCAAGACCCTGAGAAACTCTATCAAACCGATACTCTCTTCATATTCAGAATCTCCCGATTTTGAGCGGATAAACGGAAAAATAGAGGGCACAAACCTTTTGAGTCTGCGCCCTGAACAACTTTCAGTTGAGGATTGGATAACCCTTACAAACTGTTTCGCTTAGAGATTTCTCTCTATTTTTCCCGCTAATTCGGCAAAAGCGTCGCTGACAATGGTGTTGTCCTCCAACGCTGCCGGCGTTCCTTTATCTCCACCCTCCATAACGCTCTGAACGATAGGAATCTGTGCGAGCAGAGGAACATTGTATTTTTCCGCCATTTTCTTTCCTCCGTCCTTTCCGAAAATAAAATACTTATTATCAGGAAGTTCTGCAGGGGTAAACCAACTCATATTCTCAACGATTCCGAGAATAGGGGTCTGTACATCCTTATTGGCGAACATATTGATACCTTTCTCCACATCAGCCAAAGCCACATTCTGTGGTGTGGTAACTATAATCGCACCGGCCAGGTCTATTTCTGAAATCATTGAAATATGGATATCTCCTGTTCCCGGAGGAAGGTCGATAAGGAGATAATCCAGCTCGCCCCAATAAACCTCGTATGCAAGTTGCTTAAGCGCACCGCAAGCAAGAGGCCCTCTCCAAATCAGAGCCTGTTCCGGTTTTGCGAAGTATCCGATGGAGATCCACTTTACCCCGTATTTTTCAACCGGCACCATGAGATTCTTTTTCTCGTTGTAATGTTCGCTTGAAGGGTCATCGCTTGCAAGAGGTGAGTCAACCTGAATCATTTCAGGAAGAATATCCTCTGTGCCCGTCATTTTCGGAACGGATGGGCCGTAGACATCCGCATCGAGAAGTCCGACTTTGTACCCTTTCTTAGCAAGGGCTACGGCAAGGTTTACCGCAACGGTAGATTTACCCACCCCACCTTTTCCTGAAGCGACGGCTATAACTTTAGCGACATTCTCCAACTCTTCTTTGCCGAGTTCGGCTTTCTTTTTTGCGGTCGCCCCACCGGCATCAACAAGCACTAGAATATCAACATCAACTCCGGGAAAAGCCTCTTTCAACGCCTTAACGCAAGCGGACTTCAAAGAAGCGCTCATCGGGTCGGAGCGTTTGAAAACAAGGCGGAAGCTGACATAATTCTCCATCACCTTGAGATTCTGTACAAGCCCGAGTTCAACTACGGACTTGTCATTCTCGGGGTGAATAACCGTCGAAAGGACTTTTGTTATCTCTTGTATATTCATATCTATTTGATTTTCAGTTCGTCAAGGAGATATCCAGCACCACCGACCTTGTCGATGACGAAAAGGACGTAACGGATATCCACATTGATACATCTTTGAAGATTGGTTTCGAAAATGATATCGCTGCTCATGCTCTCCCAGTTGCCGTCGAAAGCAAGTCCGATAAGTTCTCCCTTGGCGTTCAGAACATCAGAACCTGAATTACCGCCGGTGATGTCATTATTTGTAAGGAAGCATGTCACAAGCTCGCCGTTCTCATTGGCGTAGCGTCCGTAATCCTTGGCTTTCCAAAGTTCTTTAAGTTTTGCAGGCACGACGAACTCCGGATTATTCGGATCCTCTTTTTCCATGACACCGTCAATGGTCGTATAATATTTATACTCGACACCGTCTTTTGGTCTGTAACCGCCTACTTTTCCGTAAGTAAGTCTCATCGTGGAGTTTGCGTCAGGATACATGGCGGCACCGCCGTTTTTCTCCATAATGCCCTCCATGTAGAGTTTCTTGGCGGCGTTCAACTCTTTTACGTCCTTGTTGACTTGTGAGTAAAGTTTGTTGTAGAGCGAAGACCAAGACCTCCAATAATTGAAAATCGGCTCATCGTAAGGGTTATAAGTGGTATCCGCAATCATCTTCAACGCCTCTTCTGTATTCGAAAATCTGAAAGAGTTGAAAATATTGTCAACATAGGCATCGACGCTTCCGTTGAAAGCGGTATCGATAGTCTCATAGAAATCAGGAAGATACTCTTTATCCGCCTTTTCTCTGTAGAACTTGATGAGAGCTTTTGATGTCTCTCTGTCTACACCGGCGTTGTAATCCTTGAAGAAAGCGTCAAGATTCTCCTTGCATTCGGCAAGCATCGCCTCTTTTTTGTCAGCGTTTTTCTTGATTCCGAGTTTGCCGTTACCCACAACGGAGAACGCCTGTATAAACTCAGGAGCCTGAATCAAAGTTTCGGTCAGATACGTGAAATTCTTCCTTACGTTTGTCCTCTCGGAAACGATACGATTGATAGTCTCGATGACCTTGCCGTATTTTTCCTGTCTCTCAGGTGAAACATTGACCCACTCCTGGAACGCTTTTTCGTTTTCCGCCCTGCGCTCGACTATATTGAGTTTCGCAAAGGTTTCGTTCATGCCGAGGCTCTTCTTGCGGAAGTTTGAAGAACCTGCGAACTTGTTGGCATACTGGATGTTAATCTTTTCATCCGCACGCATCGCCTTTCTCCAGATGTCCTCCTTTACTGTTCTGCTTGTATATCTCGGATAGTTCGCAGCATCTCTCATCTCTACGACCTCCTGGCTTGTAAGATATCTCTGGGTGCTGCCAGGAAAACCGATAATCATTGTGAAGTCGCCAGGTTTGTAACCCTTCATTGAAATCGTAAGGGATTTCTTAGGAGTGTAAGGGACATTATCCTTTGAGTATGGAGCCGGGTTATTGTCTTTGTCAGCGTAGATTCTGAAAACAGAGAAATCGCCTGTGTGACGAGGCCATTCCCAGTTGTCGGTCTCACCACCGAACTTTCCTATTGATGAAGACGGGGCACCTACAAAACGTACATCACTGAAGGTTTTGGTGACGATAAGGTAGTAAACATTATTATTGTAAAAACCTCTTACTCTGCCTCTTAGGTATTTATCATCACCGATTGAGGCTTTCACGAGACTGTCTTCTATGTTTCTGAGGAATTTGTCTCTCTCCCCTCTTTCCATGTTCCCGGCTTTTTCGACAGCCGGTCTGTATATATCGGTGACATCTACAAAGCGGTCAATGAAAGTCACGGAAAGCCCCTCTGCTGGAAGCTCCTCTGAGGTGTTCATCGCCCAATATCCGTCTCTCAGATAGTCATGGCCGACTCCGCTGAGCTGCTGGATATAGCGATATCCGCAATGGTGGTTGGTGAATACGAGTCCTTTGTCTGAAACAACCTCGGCGGTGCATCCTCCGCCGAATATAACGATAGCGTCTTTCAATGATGAATTGTTGACATCATAAATCTGCTTAGCGGTGAGCTTGCATCCGGCGGCTTTCATATCCTTGTAGTTCATCTTCTCAAGGAGCTGCAAAAGCCACATTCCTTCGTCCGCTCTTGTCTGCAACGGTAGGATAAACATTACCGCTGCGACAGCCAATAAAAGTTTTTTCATTTTATTAAATACTAAAAAGTTCTATCATACATCAGGTTTGCCGTAGGGCGCATATATGCTGAAGACAGATGGGTGAGAAGTGTTCCGATATTTTTATCGCCTTAACGTCGCAAACATGTTGTAGGCAAATATAATATTAATGGGCCGTGCGCAAAAATATTATACCATAAAACAGACTTTTGGCATGATTTTTACAACACGGCTAATCTTTTGATGATTAATGATTTACGAGTATTATGGCAGTGCGGTTTACCAAAAAATCCTGATATTTTGCCAAGAATGTTGAGGTCTGCCCGAAATCTGTTCAAGGAAATGAGTATGTTTTTTATTAAATTTGAATTCCTGTAGCTAAAATATTAGTACACAATAGATAAACAACAATAAAATGAAAACTTACGAAACCAAAAATGTGCGTAATGTAGTCCTTCTCGGCAGCTCTAAATCAGGCAAGACCAGTTTGGCCGAAAGCATGATGTTCGAAGGCAAGGTTATAGACCGAAGAGGAACAATAGAGGGAAAAAACACAATGAGTGACAACACGGAGATTGAGCAGATTTATCAGAGATCAATCTATTCGACTCTTTTGTATACCGAATTCAAGGATACAAAATTCAATATCATCGACACTCCGGGTTCTGATGATTTCGTAGGTGGTGTTTATTCTGCATTTACCGTTTGCGAGAGCGGTATAGTGTTGGTCAACGCTACACAGGGGGTAGAGGTCGGTACTGAGATTTTCATCCGTCAGGCTCTGAAGCATCATAAACCTGTTACCATTGCTATCAACCAACTCGACCACGAAAAGGCGGACTGGCATCTTGCGATTGATTCATTGAAGAATGTTTATTGCGGAAAGATTGTATTGGTTCAGTATCCGGTTAATCCGGGCCCTTCTTTCGATGCTTTTATCGATGTTCTGAAGATGAAGATGTACAGATTCAAGGACGATAACGGAACACGCGAGGAGCTTGAGATTCCTGCGGATATGTTGGAAGAAGCAAAAGCCCTTCAGCAGGAGCTTATTGAGAAGGCTGCGGAAAACGATGAGAGTCTTATGGAGACATTCTTCGACAAAGGTTCTCTTTCTGAGGATGAAATACGTTCAGGTCTTAGAGCCGGTATGGTATTAGGGGATATCTTCCCTGTATTCTGCCTTTCAGCGAAGAAAGACATCGGTGTCAAGAGACTTATGGAGTTTACCATCAATACGAATCCTAATCCTGCGGATGTAGAGGTTCCTTTGAAGGATGGTTCAAACGCCAAAATCGATGCAAACGGCCCTACAACCTTGTTCTTCTATAAGACGGCTCTTGAGCAGCACCTTGGCGATGTCGCTTACTTCAAGGTAATGAGCGGTATTCTTAAAGAGGGTATGGATCTCGTAAATCCAGAGACCGGCGACAAAGAAAGAATCTCTATTATATACGCGGCTGCCGGAAAGAAGAGAGAGAAGGTTTCCGAAATGAAAGCCGGCGATATAGGCTGCACGGTAAAACTTAAGAGCGTAAGGGTCGGAATGACTTTGGCTGCAGGTACCGAGATGGTCTATGCTCCGACAAAATTCCCTGAGCCTAAGTTCCGTACAGCAATAAAGGCTAAGGAGGAAAAGGATGAGGAGAAACTTGGCGAACTTCTTAACAGAGCGTCAGCTGAAGATCCTACAATTGTTGTCGAATATTCTAAGGAACTCAAGCAGACTATCTTAAGCGGTCAGGGAGAGCACCATATCAATATCCTCAAGTGGAAACTCAACAATGTAGATAAGTTGGAAATAGAGCTTATGGCTCCGAAGATTCCTTACAGGGAGACAATTACAAAGGTGGCAACCGCAGACTACAGACACAAGAAGCAGTCAGGTGGCGCAGGCCAGTTCGGAGAGGTTCACCTCCTTATAGAGCCATACGTTGAAGGCAAGCCTGAAAGCAACAAGTTCAAGGTAGACGGACAGGAGATGGTCCTGAACGTAAAGAACAAAGAGGAATATCCTTTGGAGTGGGGCGGCAAGTTGGAGTATTACAACTGTGTCGTTGGTGGCGCTATCGACGCTCGATTTATGCCTGCTATCCTCAAAGGTATAATGGAGAAGATGACAGAAGGTCCTCTTACGGGTTCGTATGCCCGCGATATCAGAGTCTTCGTATATGACGGTAAGATGCACCCGGTAGATTCAAACGAGCTTTCATTCAAACTCGCCGCACGTAATGCATTCAAGGAGGCGTTCAAGAAGGCTGGCCCGAAGATTATGGAGCCTATCTACAATATCGAGGTAACAGTTCCTTCAGACTGCATGGGTGATGTGATGAGCGACCTTCAGAACCGCCGTGCCCTTATCGAAGGAATGCAGAGTG
This sequence comes from uncultured Bacteroidales bacterium, assembly GCA_946062035.1. Lineage (GTDB taxonomy): Bacteria > Bacteroidota > Bacteroidia > Bacteroidales > UBA932 > Egerieousia. The sequence goes on along the minus strand of CAMGTS010000019.1, from coordinate 2,642 downwards.
AGGCAGGATTCGAGGTTCTCAAGGCTCGTATCCCACTCGCAGAGCTTTACAGATATTCGACAACCCTTAGCTCCCTTACTTCAGGACGTGCGACATTTACACAGAAATTCGCAGAGTATCAGCAAGTTCCTGCCGATGTTCAGGAGAAGCTTCTTAAGGCTTACGAGGAGAGCGAGAAAGACGAATAGCGGAATGCTGATAGAATGTAAAGATATTTTCAAGGCCTTTGGGAATCGTCAGGTTCTCAAGGGCCTTGATTTTTCTGTTGAAAAAGGGGAGATCCTGAGCATAATCGGAGCGAGCGGCGCAGGGAAAACCACACTTTTACAGATACTCGGTACGATACTTTCTCCTGATTCGGGAAAGGTGATAATAGACGGGACGGATGTTTTTTCTCTAAACCAAAAACAGTTGGCGGAGTTCCGTAACAGGAAGATAGGCTTTGTATTCCAATTTCATCATCTTCTGCCCGAATTTTCGGCTTTGGAGAATGTCATTATGCCCGCCCTTATCGGTAAAACGCTAAGTGTCAAAGAGATGAAAGATAGGGCGAAAGATATTCTCGCCGAGTTGGGACTTGCCGGCAAGGAAGAGAGCCGCCCTTCGGAGTTGAGCGGAGGAGAGCAGCAAAGGGTCGCAATAGCCAGAGCCCTTATCAATAGTCCGGAACTTATTCTTGCCGATGAGCCAACCGGCAATCTTGACAGTGTGACAAAAGAGGAACTTCACAACCTCTTTTTCAAGCTGAGGGATACTTATGGTCAGACGATTATAATAGTGACTCACGACCCGTCCCTTGCGGAAAGAAGCGACAGGATTCTTGAGATCAAAGACGGTTCTTTTGTCTAAATGTACCATAGCAGTCGCTCAGGCAAGCTTGATTAAGCAATCGTTTTGCACGGTATTGTGAAAGATGGGGAATAGTTATTTCAGATTTAAGCAGTTCACTGTAAATCAAGAAGATGTCTCGATGAAAGTGAACACCGACGGAGTTTTGCTCGGTGCGTGGTGTCCTTTGAATTTCGGAGGGAACAGTCGTAGATTTGAAGAGGGTGCGAAGATTCTGGATATCGGCACGGGTACAGGGGTTATAGCCCTGATATTGGCACAGCGGGTTTTTCCTATGTGCACGAAAGCGAGTATTGAACTGAAGATAACCGGGATTGATATCGATGAGGCAAGTTGTATGACGGCATCAGGAAATTTTGCCGGTTCGAGGTGGGCTTCAGTTCTTGAATGCAAGCACGTGGCGGTGCAGGAATATGTGGCGGACCACACGATGGCGTTTGATATTGTCATATCCAATCCGCCATATTTTTCAAACTCTCTCAAATCTGTAGGGAAGAGGCGCACAGATGCGAGACATAACGACAGCCTTTCTTATAAAGATCTGATAGAATGTTCTATACGCTTGCTTAAAGATAGCGGTTCGTTTGTCGTGATTCTTCCTGTAGATGAGTTTAGTGTATTTGAAAAGATCGCAAACGAGAGATTCCTTTTTGTGAGGCGTACATGTGCCGTCTATGCTAAAGACGGGGCTGCCGAACCCAAGAGAATAATGGCTGAGCTTGTTAAGGGGTTGCCGAAAACCATTGAAAGAGAAAGCCTTGCGATTCAAAATAATGATGGCCTCACACAAGAGTACAAGGCCATCACAAAAGATTTCTATTTGTAGTTTATAATCTACTCTTGTGGAGGGGCGGGTTGTTTACCACCTTTCTCCGGTCTTGTTTTCCTGAGTTGGCCGATAAGGTGGCGCATGAACTGATCTGCGATTATACGCACTTGAACAGCCTTTTTAACAGGGAGCACCTTTAAATACTCTTCGTAGTTCTCTTTTGAAAGCTCCCCCTCTTTTTTCATGGAATCATAGAAAGCTTCCGCCAGAGCCTTGACCTCCGCATCGGTTGCGGATTCAGAATTGGCCGCATCAAGCAATTTTTTCATCGCATGACGGGTATTCATTCTCGCCTTGCCGCACATCTTTTCCCTCATGTTATAGACGGGCCAGAACTTTTCAGACTCTTCAGGAGTAAGAGCGAGCTTATCTGTAAAGTATGCGATTTTCTGACTTCTGACATTTTCCATAGAAGTCTTATGCGGTTGTTTGTTTCTATTTTCCTGTGCCGAAACTTTGACTGACAGCATAATACATGCTGCAAGCGTTATACAGGATAAACATCTGACTAAAGTTTTCATATTAGTGAATATTACTTATTTCTTCTGCCAACAGGGATGAGAATGAGGTCGGAGTCTGTATCAGATACTCTTCAATCTCCTCATCTGTCAAAGTCATCTCCGCCGAGTTCTCTCCGTCCGCTGACTCCACTTCAGCGGCAAGTTTCTCTTCATTTGAACTCAGTTCAATACCGACATTTGCATAATAGATATTTTCCAGACTATCTAAAAGAACATCTGTATCAACCTCTTGCTCCTGAGCTATTCCCGTAAAATCCTGTTTTCCGGTAATCTTGTTTGTGAGCTTTAACGCACACCAGCCGAATCCGCAGACAATCAGAAAAGCCGCCGCAACTCCGGCATAGGCTTTAAGTGAGCGCCAGTAGAGACCCCATGCGCCATCCGGCTTATGTCCTCCATGTTCATCTTTATGGCCTTGCCATGTGAATACAAGCGAGTGTACT
>CAMGTS010000018.1 GCA_946062035.1 uncultured Bacteroidales bacterium | reverse complement strand
TCTGGATGACCTTGGATTTGACCCGACCGAAGCGGAGCGGAGAGTTCCGAGGGAAGCAAACGGTGCAAAGATGGGACATCTATCTCCGATGCGCTTAGATACAATTATTTCAGAAAAAAGAAACCGGGAACAGCGGGATTATTTTCTCTTTCATGCGCTGTGTCAAATATAAACTAAGGAGTGTGTAGCAACACCCCAGTGTAATTATTATGTTGAGAGGAATATCCGAAGTGTTTTCATATATCTGGATATCTATCGCAAATGGAGTGTCCGGATTACTCAGCTTTCTGTATCTAATATTTCCCCACTCACCGCTAAGAACTGGTTCGGCCCAATCTAAAGAATCCACATCCACACTTTGATCGTCGTGTATCCCGCCGGCATCGATCCCATAAATTCCACAAACCAAAATTGAGACTCCTCTTGCCTCATCCCTGTGTTTCCCCTTTGGAATGACAGTGAATGATTTTCCCTCAGCGGAAATGTTCGCTCTCATACCTGTAATTCCGCTGGGCTCAATTCTATATTTTCTGCATTAATTTCAATCGCTTCAAATTTACTCCATTCGTATTTATCATGACAAGATGACAGAAGGAATAAAGAGACAATAACAATTATATATCTTCTAACGTTTTTCATAGTCTATTAAGATTTGTCAACGCAATTTAACAAAACATTTATTTGATAGTCAATATGATTGGCGGAGTTTAGAGAATTGTGGCAAAAACTTAAAGAAGATAGAGGATTTCGTAGACCGCATCAAAAGCGGCGGCGGCAGGACCGTCCGGCTCAATGAGCTTTGCCTTATTGAATGCGACCAAAGCCTCACGCCACAATTGCTGACGCTTATAGATACAGCCGAGAAGATACCATGAATAGGCATCATCCGGATTCTCTTTGAGGATGGAATTCAGTTCGTTGTAAGCCTCTTCGTTTTTTCCCTCTCTCATCAGGGCCTCGACTTCAACCGCAGTGATGATTCTCGACAGTATCTTTTTCTTTTGTTCCATTATACGAATCAATCGTAACCAACAAAAAATAAATATAGTCACTAATCGTAAAAAATCCTAAATTCGAATGAGGATATTGGGACAAAAAATTGCTGACCTGATGCGTAGCCGCTCGTTCAGACTCCAGAATGCGGTCGGATAGACGATATTGTGAAGGTGTTGAGAAATAAGAAGATATAAATCCAAATACTATAGAAATATGAAGTTAAGAACGTTTATCGCCGCCATGGGTATATTGGTGCTTTTGGCAGGTGATCCTTCTGATTCTTTCGCCCAAAAACGAGAGAAAGGGAAGAAAGGGAAAGAGCCTGTAAAAGAGGCCGTTAAAGCACCGGAAGCCGACAAGGCAAAACCTGCCGCTCCAGTAAAGAAAGGCCCTGTAAGCCTCGAAAAATTCATTACAAAAGATACAAAGAAGATGGGCGGCTTTACGACCGTCTATCAGAAAGAAGACAAGTGGTATATTAATGTGAACGACTCAATTATAGGACGTGATATTGAGGTCGTAACAAGAATCGCAAAATCCGCTGAGGCGAGCAGGAACGGCTTTAGCGGCTATGCAGGAGATATAGTGAGCGAACAGACCGTCCGCTTTGAAAAGGGTCCGTCTGACAAGATTTTCCTCGTAAGGGTTCTGCTCCGCGAACGTGCCGACGGGGAGATGAGCGAGAATGTCAAGAAGTCCAGCACTAATGCGATAATCGCTTCTTTTGATATCAAGGCGCAATCCAAGGATAAGAAAGACAATGTTATAGAGGTTAACAACTTCCTCTTGAGCGATAACTCTATAGTTTCTTTTGGCAAACGTCAGAAGAGAATGTTCAACCTTACCAATCTTCAAAAAGACCGCTCTTATGTTAAGGAACTCAAGACCTTCTCTATCAATACGGAGTTCAAAAGCGTGTTGACATACGGTAAGGATGACGGCTCGGCCACATACGAGTTCAACTCCTCATTTGTCCTCCTCCCGAAAGTCCCTATGAAAGCGAGATATTTCGATCCGAGGGTGGGCTATTTTACTGTAAGGTATACAGACTTTGACGCTGACCCTCAGGGAGTCAAGAGGATGCAGCTTGTAGCCCGCTGGCGTTTGGAGCCTAAACCTGAGGATATGGAAAAGTATAAGGCCGGAGAACTTGTAGAACCGGCTAAGCCGATTGTTATCTATATTGATCCTACGACTCCTAAAGATTGGATTCCTTACCTTATCATGGGTGTCAACGACTGGCAACCGGCATTTGAGGCGGCAGGATTCAAAAACGCAATCCGTGCGGAGGTCGCTCCTACTCCTGAACAGGATTCGACCTGGTCTTTGGAGGATGCGACACATTCGGCTATCGTCTATAAACCGTCCGATATAGCAAATGCGAGCGGTCCTCATGTAAGCGACCCTCGTTCAGGCGAGATTATAGAGACTCACATTAATTGGTATCATAATGTCATGAGCCTTGTAAGGAACTGGTATATGATCCAGTGCGCTCCTGCTGACCCAATGGCCCGCTCTATGGAGTTCCCGACAGAACTTATGGGACAGCTTATCCGTTTCGTTTCGTCGCACGAGGTAGGTCATACGCTTGGTCTACGCCATAACTTCATAGGAAGTACATGTCCGATTTATACCGTTGACAATCTGAAGAACGTGGAATTCCTCAAGAAATACGGCCACGCCACTTCTATTATGGACTATGCCCGTTTCCTCTATCTTGCCGAAGAGGGCGATAATATTCCGTGCGAGCTTCTCTACCCGTGCATAGGCCCTTACGACAAATGGGCTATCGAGTGGGGCTACAGATACTATCCGGAGTTCGCAAACGCTGATGAGGAAAAGGCATATCTCAGCAAGCTTGTCGCAGAGAAAGTAAAAGATCCTGTCTATAAATTCGGAACTGAGAGCGACCCTAACGACCCGAGACTGCAAAGCGAAGATCTCGGCGCGAACCACATGAAGAGCAATGAGATCGGTATCAAGAACTTAAAATATGTGATGGCAAATATGCCTGATTGGACAAAGACTCCTAACGAGCAGTATGACAACATGAGGGAGATTTACAATCAGACTCTCGGTCAGTATAGACGCTATATCAATCATGTAATCAAATATATAGGAGGAGTCTACAACGACCAGAAGACTTCTGACGAGGAAGGACCTATCTATACCCATGTTGAAAAAGCAAGACAGAAAGAGGCTTGGGAGTTCTTGGAGAAGCATCTTTTCACATATCAGGCATGGCTCTTCCCTGCCGAGGTATTTGAAAAGACGGATCTTGATGTGGAGACAATACTTACGGGCATCTATACAAGTTCTTTCTCAAACATATTGAACACAAGAGTATTAAATAATCTTTACGCAGATGAGCTGTTAAACGGTTCAAAAGCTTATACTATCGAGCATTACTTCAACGATATCAATGCCCTCGTGTTCGCTCCTACCCCTGCAACACCTGTTGAGGCGATGAATCAGAGGGTTATGCAGAAAGCCTATGTGCAGAGACTCTGTGATGTTTATAGCGGAACTTTCGTGAGATATAATTTAGGTACAGAGATCAGAACGGTTAATGTACCTGGCGTCGAATCACTCCATACCGATTTGGGAGCGTACGCCCTTCTTCAGTTGGAGACTTTAGAGGCGAAATTCAAGGCCGCATCCAACACAGGCTCTATGGCGGCAAGAGCTCACAACAAGTTCTTGTACAACAGAATTCACAAGACCCTGACAGACCCTAAACAGTCTGGCGCACCTGCCGGCAGGTAGGTAGGGAGATCTTCAAATATCTCTTACTTAAGGAAGGGTTTCGGAGCGTATTCCGAAGCACTTTCTTATTTTGATATGTCACATTTCCTTAAAATCCGCCAATTATATTGACTATCGAATAAATATTTGATACTTCGTCATATAATTGCTGCACCTCAGCATAGCTCAAGCAAGCTTGGCTCTGCGTTCGGTTTGCAGAATATTTTACAAAATCACGGCGTATATATGCTGTTGGGAACAAAGCTTAATAGACTATGAAAAAGCTAATATATATTGTTTGGGGAGTCGCCCTCTTCCTTCTCTCATCATGTGGCGATTATTACGCTGATGTGGGCGATAAATTCGAAAGAATTGAGGTTGAGTATCAGAACCTAAAATTCAAAACAGCCGTAGGTTTATAGCGGTCAACGGAACAATTCCAACAGCACGGCATATTAGCACCAACATAGAATCGCCTATATAGCATCACAAACACAAAAGCGAGGCATCGGATATATCGGTGCCTCGCTTTCTATCTACAATAACGTATCTCCTTATACGATACCCTGGAAGCCCATGAACGCCAAGGCAAGCAAGCCTGCTGTAATCAGGGCGATAGGAGTTCCCTTGAATGCCTTAGGGACATTGGAAAGCTCCATCTGTTCGCGGATTCCGGCGAAAAGGACGATTGCCACGCCGAAACCTATTGCAAGAGACATTGCATAGACAACACTCTCACCGAGATTGAACATGTGAGCCTCACCGCCGCCGAAAGCGAACTCCTTCTGGACTACTGTCAAAGACGCACCGAGAACGGCGCAGTTCGTAGTGATAAGAGGGAGGAAGATTCCGAGTGCCTGATAGAGGACTGGGTTGATCTTCTTCAGGATAATCTCAACCATCTGTACGAGAGCGGCGATAACAAGGATGAAGACGATTGTCTGCATGAATGTTATATCCATCTTCTCGCCAAACCATGTGTTAATGAGAACATTATACTGAATGAGGTAAGTTACCAAAGTGGCGAGTCCCATGACAAGGACAAGCGCAAGCGACATACCTACAGCGGTAGATACTTTCTTTGATACTCCGAGGAACGGACAGATACCAAGGAACTGGCTGAGTATTACGTTGTTTACTAATACAGCCGATATGATGATCAATAAAAATTCCATAATACTCTCCTTTATTTATTCTTCTTTACCAATTTGTTGAACAAAACCATCAGGTAACCGAGAACGATGAACGCACCCGGAGCAAGAACGAATATAAGCATACCGTCCGTCTCAGCTAATTTGTTGCCGAATACTGAAAGGTTACCGAGCAACTCTCTTACAAGACCGATGCAGGTAAGGGCGATGGTAAATCCGAGGCCTATGCCAAGTCCGTCCAAAGCACTGTCGATGATTGAGTTCTTGTTCGCAAAAGCCTCAGCTCTTCCAAGCACGATACAGTTCACCACAATCAACGGGATGAACAGACCGAGACTATCGTAAAGCGCCGGAGCGAAACCCTGAATAAGGAACTGCACTACAGTTACAAAAGCGGCTATGACAACGATATAGCAAGGGATTCTGACCTTATCCGGAATAACCGGGGCAAGGAGAGATATTACCATATTTGAGCAGATAAGCACCGCCATTGTAGCGGCACCCATACCCATACCATTGATGGCAGAAGTTGTTGTCGCAAGGGTAGGACACATACCAAGTACGAGGACGAAGGTAGGATTGTCCTTAATGATTCCGTTTAATAAAATTTTAAGTTTTCCCATCTTTATTCCTCCTGTGCATTATCAGCGGCAACTCCCTCAAGGCACTCTGTAGCAGGCTGCGCCACAGGAATCTTGCCGAATGTATCAACTGCAATCTGAATAGCGTCGCAAAAAGCTCTTGAAGAGATTGTAGATGCCGTTATAGCGTCAATATCTCCTCCGTCTTTCTTGACGGTGATATTTGTACTGCCATCAGCGAAAGCAAGCCCTTTCCACTGCTGAATGAACTGGCTCTCCTTCTCTGTTATCTTAGCGCCAAGACCAGGAGTCTCAGAGTGAGAGATTACAGAGGTATTGTATATTTTGGCATCAGGAGTGATTCCCACCATTATAGTGAAAGGACCGCCGAAGCCTTTCTTCGTTGTACTTTCAATGGCGTAACCGACAATATCCTCGCCCTTTTTAGCCACATAGACCTTATTCCCCTCGATTTCGAGAACATCCTGTGAAGGGTCATTGTCGAATTCAGGAAGAACTTCCTTTATGGCATCGTTAGTCTTGGCGGCCTTTGCCGCATCAATCGGATCCTTAGTGATAGTGTAGACACCTACCACCGCCGCACTTGCGCCGAGACATACAAGGGCAAGTACAAGAACCATATTCCTAAGTGAAGATTTAATTGCCATTATTTCTTATGCGCCTCCCCCGCAAATCTTTTTGGTCTGAATTTATTGAGAAGAGGAACTGTCGCGTTCATTATGAGAATCGCAAAAGAAACTCCCTCGGGATATGCACCGAACTCTCTGATAAGCACTGTGATAACACCGATACCTATACCGAAGACAATCTGGCCTTTAGCGATCATCGGGCTTGTCACATAGTCAGTAGCCATGAAGAACGCTCCGAGAAGCAGACCTCCTGTCAGCAAGTTGAATACAGGATCTGTGAATCTTTCAGGGTTTGCCAACCACAAAATTCCCGAAAAGACAACCACTGTAAGAAGTATAGATAGTGAGATATACGGCTTGATCACTCTTCTTACGAGAAGATAGATAAAGCCCAAAAGAAGCGCTATAGCGGAAATCTCACCGGCACTACCGTTTCTTGCGAACAAGATGCTCGAGTAAGAGAACTTACCAGGATTTTCATCCATGATTTTCTTGACGGTATTGATTTTGGCACCGCTTTCATCTGTCTTGGCGAGTTCCTCCTTGACTAAGGCAAGAGGAGTTGCGCCTGAGAAAGCATCGCTTTTCGGTGAAGCCACCAAAGCCTCAAGCTTCGCCTTTGAATTGAAATCCAATGCGGCTTTACTTTCAGGAGCTCTGAACGCCGAAGAGGTCATCAATACAGGGAACGAAACCAAAAGAACAACACGCCCCACAAGAGCAGGGTTGAAGAAATTCTGGCCGAGACCGCCGAAAGTCATCTTTGCAATGCCTATAGCGACAACCGAACCTATCAGAATCATCCACCAAGGGGAACATACCGGCAGGTTAAGCGCCAAAAGGACACCTGTAACCACGGCAGAAAGGTCGCCAATCGACGATTTGCCTTTAAGCAGATATTTCTGGATAAGAAACTCCACTACAACGCAAGACAAAACGCTGACAGCAACAAGATGTGCAGCTGTAAGCCCGAAGAAATAAATCGACACGAGCACAGCCGGAATGAGGGCAATGATGACATCTAACATCAACCTCCTGGTATTCTCTTTTCCGTGGATATGCGGAGCCTGAGATACAATCAGTTTTTTCATTGCTATAATAAATTTTTAATATTAACTATTTCTTTGGGCGGCTTTTCATTATCTTCATTACTGAAGCTTTAGCCTGTCTGACAGCGTCCAAAAGCGGAACGTATGCAGGGCAGGTGAACAAGCAGCAGCCGCACTCGATACAATCGTAGATATAGTGGTCTTCGAGCTGATCCATATCACGCACCTTCCAGAGTTTGTAAAGGAGATACGGTTCAAGACTCATAGGGCATGCCTCAACGCACTTTCCGCAACGGATACAATTACCCTCTTCCTTACGTTTGGTCTGTTCCTCAGTAAGATAGAGTATTGAAGAGGTACCTTTCAAAGTCGGAGCCTTGATGTTTGATATAGCCTTTCCCATCATAGGACCGCCGCTGATTATCTTCGCCGCATCCTCAGGAATTCCGCCACAGTAATCCATAATCTCGTTAAGAGGAGTACCGACTCTGTGAAGGAAGTTCTTCTGAGCTTTGCTGCAATCGCCGGTAACGGTCATCACGCCTGAGAAAAGAGGTTTGTTCTTCTGAACAGCCTCATAAACGGCGAAAGTAGTTCCGACATTCTGGACAACAGCACCAGTATCTACCGGAAGACCCATAGAAGGGACCCTCTTGCCGATGACAGCGTCAATCAACTGCTTCTCACCGCCTTGAGGATATTTCTTCTTAAGTTTTACGACTTCGATATTCGGATGATTCTTTTCGACTGCAAGTTTTGTAAGAAGATCTATCGCCTTCTGTTTGTTCTCCTCGATTCCGATATAGCATTTGTTCACTCCGAGAGCTTTCATGAGAATCTCGCAACCGATAAGAACCTGCTCAGGTTTCTCAAGGAGCACTCTGTAGTCTGAAGTAAGATATGGCTCGCACTCAGCGCCATTGATGATGACGCAGGTCGGAGTCGCTGTCGGAGGAGGAGAGAGTTTTACGCTTGTCGGGAAAGTGGCACCGCCCAATCCGACAACGCCGCACTCTTTTATCTTCTCAACCAACTCCTTCTTTTCCAATTTTATTTCGCTGACGATAGTCTCGGAACGGTCTATGCCCTCCATCCATTCGTCTCCCTCAGTTTCGATAACGACTGCGGTACTTGGTTTCCCGGCCAGGTCAAGGACAGTTTCGATTGACTTGACAGTGCCGGAAACAGATGAGTGTACGGGTGCGGATACAAAACCCGTAGCCTTACCTATCTGCTGACCCACCTTTACCTTGTCACCGACTGCCACACATGGCTCTGCAGGCGCTCCAAGATGCTGCGCCATAGAAATATACGCTATTTTAGGAACAGGAAGCTCTTCAATAGCTGCATCCGCAGATATCTTTTTGTCCGCAGGATGAACACCACCCACTAAAAATGTCTTCATAATTTCTGATTTTAAAATAACGTTATTGATTGTTTGCCGGAGTCTTGACCTCGCCCGCAGGAGCAGCCGGTTTTACAGGCTGTGCTGTCGCAGGATTTGCGGCGGCAGGTTTTACCGCAGCAGGTCTCGGAGGCATATTTACTTCATGAATCGCACCCGTAGGGCACTCAAGAACGCACTTGCGGCACATCTTACACTTGGTGTAATCTATATAAGCAAGATTATTCTCTACTGTAATCGCACCGAAAGGACAAACCTTGGCACACTTTCCGCAACCAATACAAGCCGCAAGACAAGCCTTTCTTGCCACTGCACCCTTATCCTTGCTGCTGCATGCGACGTAAACTCTTCTGCCCTTAGGGCCTTTGTTTCTGAGTTCAATGATACCCTTAGGACAAGCCTTTGTACAAGCTCCACAAGCGGTACATTTATCCTCATCCACCTCTGGAAGACCTGTCTTCGGATTAATCTTGATCGCTCCGAACTGACATACGGCCTCACAGTCACCTCTGCCGAGACAACCGAACTTACAATCTGTGTCGCCACCATAGAGTGATGCGATAGTAGAGCAGGTCGCCATACCATCGTAAACAGAAGTAACAGGTCTCTTATCGCAAGAGCCTGAACATCTTACGACAGCAACCTGAGGTTCCTTCTCTTCAACCTTGATTCCGAGCGCATCCGCCACCTTCTGCATGGTAGCATTACCGCCGACCGGACAGAAAAGATCGCCAAGACCGTCTTTGACAGCGGCTTCGGCAAAAGCACGGCATCCGGCCTTTCCGCAACCTCCGCAGTTGGCACCCGGCATAATAGCCGCCACGATGTCAATTCTCGGGTCCTCCTCTACCTTAAATTTTTGTGCCACAATAAAGAGCACAATTGCCAAAAGCAGTCCCAAGACCACTAAACTGGCAATGGTAAAAATTATTAGCATTACGTATTTAATTAATTGTTGTCTATCTTATAAACAGTAAAGCGAAAACGCCTGCCGAGCTTGCCTCTGAAAATATAAAGCAAGAAAAAATATAGGGCAATCGCCCCTATTGCAGTAATTCCAACAACAAGTTCCTGTACGTTTAGGCTCTGCAAATATAACAAAATGGTTACTAAAATAACAGTAGGGACGGCGTAAACAATCCAAACAGCCCTCATGCCCAAGGACTCCTCCATGTTAACCATAACCTTGTCACCTATCTTGAAAGAGTCTTTGTCCTCTGCGATAAAATTCTCGCGCTTTATGTCTATAAACTTTTCCTTTGTGTCAGAAGAGCCGCAAAGCCCTTTTGCATGACATGCCGCACAAGCCGATTTACTTATGACTTTTACCTTCATCCCTTTCGGAGAAATCTCACAAACCTCTCCCTCATGCTCAATAACGCCTTTTTTCATTTGGAACTCCGATTTTGTCTGATTCTACTTGATTTTACTTGAAAGAGGATACTTGTTATTCTCGATCTTGGATATCCTGCCCTGCATCCTGCCGATCAGTATAGGCGATTCGAAGAACAACGGTATCATATTCTTGTCGTCCGAAACCCATATCAGCATATCCTCCTTACCGTCAAAGATATTCCCGGCAACGACTTTGGCCGCGAATTTCAATGTCTTGAAAGTCCCCATTCCGGGGATTTTCTTGTTTTCCCTCCCCTTATATATAAAATACAGATTGTAGACCTCTTTATCGATTGCAAAATCTAACGGAACCTTCTCTTCTACAGGGAGTTTTGAGACATCCATAGTGCGGCTCTTAAAAAAGAGGGAAATCAGGTCGTAGGTATTTTCCGTCGCTTTAAGCAGCGTATCTACAGGGGTTCTGTCATATTTCTGTGTGCGGCTCGTGATGGTATAATCCGAATCGTTAAACGTAAGGGAGTTCTTTATTCTGTATTTACCCTCCTGAGCGCTTCTGAAAAAATAAACCGGGCGTAAGGTCGATGCGTCGAATTTTGACTCGAAACGCTCCCTGACCTTAAAAAAGAAATCGTAAAACTTGTAGGTTTTGCCTATGAGGACAGGATGATAGACACCATCCGCATATTTCAGTTCGCAAGTAGCCGTACCGACATCTGTAACGACACCTCCCCAAGTGTAATTCAGAATAAAGGTGAGTTTCTCCCCGCTTTTAAAAGGGAGATTGTCAACCTCTTGGGCGGCAGCCGGCGCAGATGACAGCATCACAGCGGCTATTACCGCATAAATAAACCTACTCAACTTCATAACACTATTGATCAAAACTATAGTCAGCCTCATCCGCCTGAAAATCTTCCGCATTCATCTTTGAAGAGAAAGACACCGGCGGCAGCTCTTCCGCTCCGAAACCTGATATGGCAGGATCGTTCAGATCGGTAAACTTCATCTGTCCTTTTATGAATTTCATCGGAACATCCTCTGTCGGTCCGTTACGGTGCTTTGCGATTATGATTTCAGCGTACCCTTGTGGAAGCTGGTTATCTTCAATTCCGTAATATTCAGGACGATGTATAAACAATACAAGGTCGGCATCCTGCTCTATCGCTCCAGACTCTCTCAAGTGCGTCAGCTGCGGTTTCTTTGAACCTCCCTGGGTCTCCGCCGCACGGCTCAACTGCGCCAATGCGATAACCGGAACATCCAGTTCCTTTGCGACAGCCTTCAATGAACGGGAAATTTCAGCGACCTCCTGCTCTCTGTTTCCTTTTAGTTCACGTGAACCTGTCATCAGCTGCAAGTAGTCGATAATGATAACCCTGACACCTTTGCTCTGAACAAGTTTCCTTGCTTTCGCCCTGAAATCAGAGATAGAAAGTGCGGGAGTATCATCTATATACAGAGGAGATTGCTCCAACCTGTTGATTTTCTCGTCCAACTGGATCCAGTCACTGTTGGTCATCTTTCTTCCGCCCTTTATCTTATCCGCATCAATTCCGGTCTCTGCTATCATCAATCTCTCTATCAGCTGCTTAGGAGACTGCTCCAAAGAGAAGAACGCGACAGGGATATTGAAGTCCACCGCCATATTTCTCGCCATAGTAAGGACAAACGCCGTCTTACCCATACTCGGACGGGCCGCTACTATCACAAGGTCAGATTTGTGCCATCCATAAGTGACTCTGTCCAGGGCAGCGAAACCGCTCGAAATTCCGGTATGTCCTTCAGGTTTTGTCTGAAGTTCCTCGAGATCGTCCCTTTTTTCCGCGATTATCTTGCTGATTTTCTGAGTATCACGGGACATATTCCTCTCCGCAAGTTCAAACAGCTTCTGTTGTGTCGTATTCAACAGCTCGTCCACGGGCTGGGAATCATCATACGAATTTTTAAGGGTATCTATTGATATTCCTATCAGTTTGCGCTGTATATACTTGTCTACTAAGACTCCAACGTAGTAGTCCACATGAGCGGCGGCACCGATTTTTGATGTAAGGTCAGCAAGAAAAGAAGAGCCTCCCACTTCATCAAAATCCCCGTTAGCCTTCAGCTGCTCCGCCACAGTCAACAGGTCTATAGACTTGTTCGCATTGTTCAGATTGGATATCGCTTTAAAAACCAATCTGTTGTGAGGATCATAAAAACACTCGTCGGACAGAGAGCCCATCGTTTCGATTACAACATCCGGGTCGAGCATCATCGCACCGAGAACCGCCTGTTCAATATCAATCGCCTGCGGGACTTTTGTCCCGTTTTCCATTGAAGAGAGTTCCAACTCCTTATTGCGCGACGCAATGTTCCTTTCTCTTGTCGTCGCGGCGTTTCTATATCTTTTGCCCGTATCAGCCATACAAATCAGTCAGTTATTGTTCAGGTTGTCGCTATAGTTTGTCAAGGGCACGCTCTACCGCACTCAATCCGAGATTGATTTCTTCTTCCGTTATGCAGAGCGGAGGCGCTATACGGAATGAGGTCGGCTGGAATAAAAACCAATCTGTAATGACCCCCTCATCCAAAAGTAAATATAGTATTTTTTTCGCCTTCTCCTCGTCCTTTAGATCTACCGCTATCAGAAGTCCCGCACATCGGATTTCCTTTACCTGCGGATGCTTCATAAGTCTCTCCCTGATCATGGACGATTTTCTCTCCACCTCAGCTATCCAAGGTTTTTCAATAA
>CAMGTS010000017.1 GCA_946062035.1 uncultured Bacteroidales bacterium | reverse complement strand
CCTGCACAGGAATAATGACGAACATGGATTCAGTCGCAAGAGCTTGCCTTATGGCTGTCTCGCAATCTTTCGCAGATGCGTCGAATGATGATTCCCCTGTATCTTCTGACTTGTAGTAATTACTTTTCAGCTCCTTCCCGAGCCACATTCTCAGCGTCTTGCTGTTACAGGTCGAAGTCGAGAATATGCTGAAATACGGAGGGTTGACATTCCCTATATAATTGTCGTTTTCTATTTTCCCTGTAGGCACCTCTAAAGAGAGTACATTAAGATCTTCCAACTGTTTGCGGATACTTCTGGATTTCATCACAATTTCGGATTCTCCCGCTAATTCGGACATTTCCGCATTCTCTTCTGATATCGAATATTTTCCACAGGCCATCATGCTTGAGGATGCTACAAGTTGGGTGAGAAGTTTTGTTATAAACGGATTCTCAGCCGTGCCGCTCTCTTTGCCGATACGCCCGATGCTATACAGATCATAATAGTCCGTCATCGCACGAAGCCTGTTCCTCCACCATTTAAAATTGTCGTGAGACATCTCCTCCCAATTGAATACAGGGGCGGAAGCTCCTGTACATGAAGACATTTCAATAGATAATCGCTCTTCTGGAGAGTTCGTGCCGAATTTGAAATAATGAGGATATTTCCAAGCCGGAACACTATTCGGGGAAACATTCATAGGGAATTCCCCTTTGAGAGCGATTCCCTGTTTATGAGCATGGCCTATAGCCTCAACCATCTGATTGTAAAGGTTGTATTGCAGATAAATATAGAATCTGAAACTGTCCTCCAACTCTTTGTCTTTTGAGAGACCTTTGTACAGACTTTCCACAAATTCCTGATTATAGACAGAGTGTTCGCCCCACTTTCTGAAATCAGCGGTCTTGTATCTGTCTCTTAGCGCACTGAAAGTAGCATACGAGAAAAGCCAGTTTTTGTTCTCCTTGACAAATTTATAATAGCCCGGCTGTGATGAGGCATCAATTCCCTGCTCTTTGTAAAGGGCTTTCAGATAGCTCATCTTGAAAGTTATGACATCCTCATAGTCAACCATCGCACGGTGGTTAAGCGAACGCATCTCTTCCGCCGCCTCTTTAGCTTTCGCCTCGTCCCGCAAAGTCCCTAACGGTTTAAGTGACAAGTATATAGGATTCAGCCCGAAAGAAGATATACCGTTATACGGAGAAGAATCGGAACTATTGAAGTGCTGCAACGTGTCATTTAGGGGCAGGATATTAAGAATACGTATTCCGCAATTTTTCGCCCAATCGACGAGCAGCTTGATATCTCCTATTTCTCCTATACCGCAGCTCTCTTTGCTTCTCAGCGCAAAGAGAGGGATGGTGCAACCTGCATAGTGCGGGTGATGCGGGGCGAAACAAATATCTGTGTGTTCCGTAATGTATGTGTCGTATTTGTCAACCTTAGGCAGAGTAAGAGTCCTTTTTTCATTTTTTTCAAACTCAGCCTCACCAGTCGCATCGCAAATCTTCACAAAACGGTAGTTCCATGTCTTGCCCTCCATACCGTCTATCTGAAAGTGGGCGATCCATTTCAAACCTTTTAATCTACTCATCTTCACGCCTTTGGAAGGATTACCCTTACCAAGTTCCTTGGTATCTCCGCACATCACGATGCTGTATCCCTCCGGAATATTAGGAACTACAGCCCTGACTATGAGTTCGTAGGAACGTTTATGGGTTTGGGTATAAGGGCTGAATTTGGCTCCATAGAATACATGGGCGAAAGGGTCCGTAAGGAATGGGCTCTCTTTTGTACAGAGCTGCCATTCATCGTGAGTCTCGACATTTCTGACGGAAGAGTTCAATGCGAGCCTTCTTCCTCCGCCGGCTTCATATCTTATTGTTCCCGAAGCGTCTTTGACAAAATATTTATAAAAAAGGATTCTTTCGAATTGGGTGTCAAATGAGATGTCAGCACTCCAATATGAGGAGTTGTTATCGCCCTCGGCTTTCAAAAGTTTGTAAGCCTTATCGGGATCGTATTTTCCAAGTACCGGCGATGAGCCGGTCAGATATGCCTGCTCGCCCTCGGCAACGTCGATGTTCACCCTGAATTTGATATTCATGTTACTCTGTAGGTTTGGTCAAAGTTCTGTTTTTTAAAAGAAAATGTATCAGAGATACGGCTCCGCACAGTATCATTACAACCGCCTGACTCTCGTGTGATATGGTAGCGAATACGAGTCCGTCCGATTGGGTTGTGGCATAAACCTGAACAAGCGCAAGGCTCACGATAAAATGATAGGAACCTATACCGCCCTGAACCGGGACAGCCCATCCTAAACTGCCTGCGATCATTAAAAACAAAGCGTCGCTCCAATTCAATCCGGCAAATGCAGGAAAAGCCTTGATGGTGCATACGCTTGTGACCAGGAAACTTCCCCATAAAAGTATTGTCAGGATAAAGAAAGCAGATTTGTTTTTCATCCTGAACGCCGCTGTTATTCCATCCCAAAGTTTTCTGCAAAATCCCAACAATTTAGCGCCGAGCTTCCATTTCTCGATTTTTTTCCGGTAAGCATAAATGGAAACTATAAATGCGACCGCCAATATTACAGCAGCTGTCAGCATCACAACGAGCCATACAGCCGAAGTTCCGTCAGCCGAACGGGATGTATTGAATATCTGAGCTTTGATGAATTCTCCGAATTTATTCCAAGAGAAGAATACGAATAACACCGATAGAATCACAAGGCACAACAAATCCCATGTCCTTTCAACTATTACCGTTCCTATGGCACCCTCTATAGTGATGTCACTTTTTTTAGCTTTGGATGCGACTCCGCAACGTACTATCTCTCCAACACGTGGCAGTGCGAAGTTTGCGAGATTACCGATTGTAACACCTTGATATGCGGATATGAAGGATGCTTTTTTATCTAATTGCAAAAGCAGCATTTTCCATCTTAAAGCCCTTATGGCGAATCCTGCCACACCGAATCCCATCGACAACGCTATCCATTCCCAGCGGCAATTTGAAAGCCCGTCTGCGAACTCATCCCACTTGACCCCTCTAAAACTCAGATAGAGAAGCGCTATCGTCAGCACAAGCATTGCGAGATAGACAATAACACTTTTGGCGGACAATCGTTTGCGCGGACTTCTGAGGTCTGTTGGATGTGGATTCCGATTTGTTTGCATCGAAAGCAAAAATAATCAAATTTGTAATACCTTTGTGCTGTAAGCATATATACGCTGCACCTCAGCAGAAAAAATGTGGCGACGCTTTTTCTGCTTTCGGTTTGCAGTATATTTGCGCTATATAAATCCATTCAGATGAAATCCATTTTGGGCATAGGTAATGCGCTTACCGATATATTGGCAGTTTTGCCTGACGATATGCTTCTTAAGAAATTCCACCTTCCTATAGGGAGTATGCAACTTGTAGACGAAGAGACGGGGAACAGTATTTGGCAAATTCTAAAAGAGCAAGGGGTGCAGTATGTACCTGGCGGCTCCGCAGCTAACACAATATCCGGCACTGCGATTTTCGGTCTGAAGAGCGGTTTTATCGGCAAAGTCGGCGATGACGAACTCGGACGTCTGTTCGCAAGCGGACAGGAGCAGAACGGCATCAAACCGAAATTGCTGACAGGCAAGGCTGCAAGTGGCCGTGCAATGGTGTTTATAACCCCTCCTAACAGTGAGAGAACATTCGCTGATTATTTGGGTGCGGCATTGGAGCTATCTCCTGATGATTTGCTGCCAGAATATTTCGAAGGATATGATATTCTGCATATTGAGGGATATCTTGTTCAAAATCAAAATCTTGTCCGCAGGGCGGTAGAACTTGGCAAAAATTTCGGCATGACAATATCAATCGACCTCGCAAGCTATAATGTGGTTGAGAGCAACAACGCCTTCCTGCATGATATAATCAGGAATTATGTCGATATAGTCTTTGCTAACGAGACTGAGGCCAAGAGCTTTACAAAAATGAGACCTGAGCTTGCGGTAAACGAGATCGCGAAGATGTGTAAGATCGCCGTCGTCAAGTTGGGACCGGAAGGGTCTCTTATCCAAAGCGGTGCGGAGTCGTTGAAGATTGATTCATATCCGGCTAAGACAGTTGACGCCACAGGTGCGGGAGACTTGTATGCTGCGGGATTCCTCTATGCTTACGCATACGATATGCCACTTGAAATTTGTGGAAACGTAGGGTCTATAATCTCTTCAAAAGTTGTAGAGGTTGTAGGACCGAAAATCGATGTTCCACGTTGGAAAGCGGCTAAAACAGAGATTAAGGCGCTGATGCGATCTACTGGAAAATATATCCCTTAATGCGGTCGTTGTGAAGCTCTATTTCAGAATAATAGCGATAATAGCGGTTCTTGCGATAATACCGCTTCAATATTTCCTTCTTGCGAACTTCTACGATTCGCTTGCGGAAAACCTTTATTCGAAAATAGACCTAAGCTTTACTCAAAGTGTGGAAGAGGAGATTCTTGTCCGTGCTGAGGAGTATCAGGCCGCAAATGAGACACATCTTGAAGTCGGAAAGGTCACAAGCCAGATATCACATACTATAGTTCTCGCACTTAATGACAAGATGCAGTCAGACGGAATCTTCATGGATTGGGACTCTTTAAAAGAGATTTTTTCGAGAAAACTTTCTGAAAACGGACTGCAGGAGTTAGAGTATAAAATTGTATTGGAAACCATTGATACGACAAATATCCGCTCCGTATCAGACTTCACAAGGGATGACAGTTTCGTCAAATATACATGGAAAGAGTTAAGCACCCATGTTGTGCCTGTTACTTCCGATTTGACAAGCGGATTACGGGCCATTGTGAACAATCCCTACAAGCTGCTTATTTCCAATGTGTTAATACTTACAATCCTTTCTCTTGCCCTTTCGCTTTTCGTCGTATTCTGCCTGTTCAGGTTTTCCAATACTCTTGGAAGGCTGAGTCGTCTGAGCAAGATGCGTCAGGATCATACGTATTCTATGATTCACGACATGAGGACTCCTCTTTCAACTATTACTCTTATTGCAGAAGATCTTGAATCAGAAGAAAGTACACAGAACAATCCGCAACTTGCGGAAGAACTGAGAATCCTGAAGCAGGAGAGCAGACACATCAACAAAATGTGCGATCAGATAATCGCCGTGGCGAAGTTGGAGCAGAAGAAACTCAAATTCAACTATGAAGAAATCGTGTTAAGTGATTTTTTCAGCGATGTGGCGAGATTGTATTCATCTGTTACAGAGAAGGATGTGGATTTTGTTTTGGGCGATTGGAAGTGCGGTGAAGTCATCGCTGACCGACTGTATCTTACGGAAATCGTCAATAACCTGATAGACAATTCCATCAAATATTCGGGAGAGAGCGTGCAAATATCATTCTCCTCAATGCTGAAACCGAAATCGCCGGGCAAGGGTAAATATGTGGAAATTCATCTCAGAGATAATGGGATAGGAATTTCTGAGGATATGACCAAAAGGCTCTTCGGCAAGTTTGAGAGAGGAGAGAACACTGTCGGCATGGGAGGGCACGGAATGGGGCTTCATTATGTCTATCAACTCATGCGAGGATTCAAGGGATATATCAAGATAATCAGTAGGTTAAACGATTATACCGAAGTGATTCTCGGATTTCCTGTCGAACCGAAATATTAATCGCAGTGGAGTATGATAAAAGTCCTGATAGTAGAAGATGACGCTAACCTCAGCCTTATGATAAAGTTAAGGCTCGGTAAATTAGGCAGTTACAAAATCGAAGCAGCCTCCGATGGCGAAATGGGGCTTAAAGCTCTTACGAACTTCCGTCCGGATATAATTGTTACCGATTTGGAAATGAACAAAATGGACGGTAACGCAATGGTTGAGGAGATTCGCAGGCGAAAGAACGATACTCCTGTGATTGTACTGACAGGCAGGGCCGATCTGCTGAGGGCCACAGGTGCGAACGCTTATCTTACAAAGCCTTTTGATGTGCGACAACTCGACCTCAACATAAAGGCGCTTCTTAATTATTCAGAATCAGGTGAGTCGGGCGGTACATACAAAATAGGAAAATATATTTTTGAACCTGCCCGCAGAACATTGGTATTAAACGATATAGAGCCTCTGGAGCAACTTGTTCCGCCAACTGCCGCAAGGATTTTGGAGATGCTTTGCAAGGAGAAAGGCCAGTGCGTAGAGCGCAAGAAGATTCTCGGCACGGTATGGGGTGATGCCGAGAATGAATATAATTCACATAATCTTGATGTTCAAGTAGATAAGCTTCGCCGCGCCCTAAAAGGCGACCCGTCTGTATCAATAGAGATTATCCGCAAGACCGGGATAGTTCTGAAAGAGACCAAATAGTCATCCACCCTATTCAAATCAATACTTGAAAGAACTTCCGCCTATAAACTCCCTCATTATTGAAGTCGGAGGAATCGCACTCTGCTCATCAGGATTCAATGGAACAATATAACTCAGGAACTTCAGAAGTCTCAGGCTCTCGGCGTAAGCCGGGCTCGCTGGAGAGATTCTTCGAAGCAGTGGCTCAGCAAAATATTTAAGCATGGGCAGTTCGTAGATCAGAGATGAATTGAACATTATATCAGCGTTTTCCTGGAACGGAAAGATGTTTCTGTTTTCACCTGCGACAACACTATCCCATCTGAGCAATGTCTCTTCAGCGCCCATGCCTCTGAAGTTATTATCTCTCACCATTCTACGTAGTTTGCGATTGTCAGTTGTCGAAATCGCATTGTTCTCGTCTATTGAAAGAGAGGTAAGGGCCGAAGCGTACACCTTGAATTTCAGAGAGTCATCTATCTTAGCTGTAAGTGCCGGGTTAAGGGCGTGTATTCCCTCCATAATCAGGATATCATCTTTGTGCATCCTGATAGTGTCTCCGGTAAGAGTCCCCTTGCCTTGTGCGAAATCAAATTTCGGCAATGTGACTTCCTCTCCTGCAAAGAGCTTTGTAAGGTGGTCATTCAGCAATTCGAGGTTCATTGCATACACCGATTCAAAATCGTAATTTCCATTTTCGTCCTTCGGGGTAAGTTCTCTGTCCACAAAGTAATCGTCCATCGCGATCACAATCGGATTGAGTCCCAACACCTTGGTCTGCAAGGCAATACGTTTTGAAGTGGTTGTCTTTCCGCTGCTCGACGGACCTGCGATAAGGACGAGTTTTATCTTGTCCTTCTTCTGATAAATAAGGTCCGCTATATGAGCGTATTTGCGGGAATGGAGAGCCTCGGCGATGTTGATCACCTCTTTGGCATGTCCGCTTGTTATGGCCTTGTTGATAGTTCCGATATCACGTGCTCCGAGAACTTCGCACCAACTGCCGTTTTCCTGAAAAATGTCGTATAGCTTGGACTGGATAGTCTGAGGCGCAAGATGGTATGGCGCATATTTATCAGGAGATCTCAGACAGAATCCTGCGTTGTATTTGAAAATATCCCACCTGTCCAAATAACCCGTAGAAGGGAGCATCGGGCCATAGAATGTATCTCCGTATCCGTCTATGTAATAAACACTTGTAAAGAACGCGCCGATAGATTCCAATAACCTTGCCTTATCTTTCTGGTTGTGTTCCAAAAACAACCTTTTCGCCTCCGCATTGCTTTTCTTTGTCTTGATGATCTTTGTATCCGCATCTACAAGTGACTGCATTCTCGCCTTTATCTGTGCGATGTCCTCCTCACTGACAGAATATGTGAGTGTGGAATCTTCAATATCGCGGAGTTCGCCATACTGTCCGTTCGGGAGATTATATGAAAGGATCAGTTTGCGGTTAGGGAACAGGTCATATATCGCCCTCTGCAGCAGAAAGTTGAGAGAACGCATATAGGTCCTCCTACCATCTGAATCGGCGTATGTGAGGAACTCTATTGTGGAAGCCAGATATATCTCGAAGCTCAACTCCTTGAGTTCGTTGTTGACATAAGCGGCAAGTACTCTCATGTTACCATCATCGTAGTTGATGTTTTTCATGAAGTCCTCTACGGTTGTTCCGGGATTGACCTCGTAGTTCCTGTTTGTGTTTTTGCAAAAAATCCTGATCTTTTCCATGCTTTCGAGCTTAATCGTTTTCACTTCCCAAGTATTTCCCTCAGGAATTGACCGGTGTAAGAATCCTTGCATCCGGCTACTTGTTCGGGTGTACCTTCTGCAATAATCATTCCACCGCCTCGTCCCCCTTCAGGTCCCATATCAATCAGATAATCAACAGATTTCAATACATCCAAATTATGTTCGATTACTATGATGGTATTTCCCTTGTCTACCAATCTCTGGAAAATGCCAAGAAGTACCTTTATATCTTCGAAATGAAGCCCCGTTGTCGGTTCGTCCAATATAAACAGGGAGTTACCGGTCTCTTTCCTTGCAAGTTCGGCGGCCAACTTCACCCTTTGGCTTTCCCCGCCGCTGAGTGTGGTGGACGGTTGGCCGAGCTTGATATACCCAAGCCCTACATCTTCCAACGCCTTTAGTTTGGGCAGGATAGAAGGTATATGTTCGAAAAATTCTACCGCCTGGGAGATTGTCATTTCCAGTACCTCATAAATATTCTTTCCCTTGTACTTCACCTCTAATGTTTCGGCATTATACCGTCTGCCGTTACACTCCTTGCAGGTAACGTAAACGCTTGGAAGATAATTCATTTCGATTGTCTGTACCCCTGCGCCCTTGCAGGTTTCGCATCTGCCGCCCTTCACATTGAATGAAAATCTTCCCTGCTTGAATCCTCGGATCTGAGCGTCAGGAGACTTCTCGAACAGTTTTCGTATCTCGGTGAAAACATTGGTGTAAGTCGCAGGATTGCTTCTCGGAGAGCGTCCGATAGGTGTCTGGTCTACAACGATAAGCTTGTCGATATTCTCAAGCCCTTCGAACCTTACGTATGGCAACGGACGGTCCAAGGAGCGGTACAGGGCGTTGCTTATGATAGGCCTTAGAGTCTCGTTTATAAGCGTGGATTTTCCGCTGCCACTGACTCCACTGATTCCGACAAGAGCGCCCAACGGAATAGTGAGATTAACCTTTTTAAGGTTATTGCCTGATGCTCCTGAGAGCCTGAGGAACAATCCGTTACCGGTTCTTCTATGCTGAGGTGTTTCTATCTTTTTAATTCCTTTAAGGTATTCCGCCGTCAGACTGCCCAATTTTTTGATCTCCTTGTCGCTCATTTTCATAAGCTTGCCCGGTGAGTCATTATAGAGCAGTTCGCCCCCCTTGTCTCCGGCACCCGGACCGAGATCTATAAGCCAATCTGCACTCTGCATGGTCTCCATGTCATGCTCCACTACCATTACCGAATTGCCCTCATCCCTGAGCCGTTTGAGTGAGTTGATGAGCTTGACATTGTCCCTCTGGTGAAGCCCGATGCTCGGCTCGTCGAGAATATAAAGCACGTTTACGAGCTTGCTTCCTATCTGTGTGGCGAGCCTGATCCTCTGGCTTTCACCTCCGCTTAATGTCCCTGTAGAGCGACTGAGAGACAGATAGTTAAGTCCTACAGCCCGCAGGAATCCTACTCTATCGTTGAGTTCTTTGAGTATATCTCTTGCAATCGCATTCTGCCTCTTATCCAACTTTTCAGGAAGACCCGTGAAAAAATCCTGAAGGGTATCTATGTCCATATCAGCGACTTCCGCAATTGTATATCCATCAATCTTGAAGTATAGAGCCTCTTTTCTGAGTCGTGTGCCGTTGCATTCAGGGCATACTATATTCTCTGTATAATTTTCTTTTGACGCTTTAGACGTTTTCTTTGAAGCGGACTCATCGTTTTCATCCGTTTCCAAAAATTTTGAGACGACCCCGGGAAAAGGAGACAGCAAAGTGCCGTCGGAGAGGTTCACCCTGAAAAGCTCGCCCGTTCCGTACAGAATCATACTGAGAATCTCTTCCGGCAATTCGCTGATTTTTGTGTTAAGCGAAAAACCGTATTTTTTCGCCATGCTGTCCAAAATGCGGAAAAGATCTGTGTCTCTGTATTTTCCAAGCGGTATAATTCCCCCGGAGAAAATGGATTTTTCTGTATCGGGGATAATATGCGCCATGTCTACCTTCGTGATAAACCCAAGCCCCTTACAATGCGGGCAGGCGCCTTGCGGCGAATTGAAAGAGAAAGTAAACGGAGCAGGTTCCGGAAGCGACATCCCCGTATCCGGATCCATCAGATGTTTTGAGAAAAACCTCAACCCTTTTTCTGCGCTTTGTCCGTTTTTATATTTATCAGCATTGCCCTGTGTCAGAATCGCTACAGTACCCTTACCACGTTCAAGGGCGTTACCGACGGAGTCGTGGATTCGTTTGTAATCCTCTTCCGACGGTATGAGTTTGTCTACGACAAGCTCGATAAAGTGTGTTTTGTATCGGTCCAAAGGTGCGGCATCGGCCACCTGAACAATCTCCCCGTCAACTCTCACTTGTTGGTATCCTTTGCGTAAGAGATTGTCGAACAGCTCTTTATAATGACCTTTCCTGCCGACCACAAGCGGGGCGAGCAGCAGACATTTTGTCCCTTTATATTCTTTTATGATAAGTCTGGTTATCTGTTCTCCTGTATATTTTATCATGGGTTTCCCCGTAACAGGAGAATAGGCGTAAGCGGCCCTCGCATACAGCAATCGCAGAAAGTCATACACTTCCGTAATCGTTCCTACTGTAGAGCGTGGATTGTTGCCGGTTGTTTTCTGCTCAATGGCGATAATCGGACTCAACCCGTTAATACTCTCAACCGCAGGCCGTTCCAAAATGCCGATGAAATGCCGTGCATACGGAGAAAGGGTCTCCATATACCGTCGTTGTCCCTCGGCGTAAATCGTGTCAAAGGCAAGGGATGACTTGCCGCTTCCCGACAACCCGGTCACTACCACGAACTTACCTCTCGGTATCGTCAGGTCTATCCTTTTGAGATTGTGCTCGCTCGCTCCTGTGATTTCTATCTTATCCAATTGCCTGTGTATTAATATTCTCTATAACCAATTTGAACTTCTCAGATAAGGATTGTGGGCAAGTTCCTCAAGCATAGTGGTCTCTGTTCCGTGTCCCGGAAGAATGCGGGTCTCAGGTTTGATGATCTTGACCAACTTATTGATGAGCGAATCTATCATCGCATGAGTATCTCCCTCAGGAAGGTCAGTGCGTCCGCAACTCCCGGCGAATAAGGTGTCTCCGCTGAGGCAAAGTTTTTCATTTTCGGAATAGAAGCATACGCTACCCCACGTGTGCCCTGGAGTGTGAATGACATCCAGTGATGAATTACCGAATGTAACAGGTTCTTTTTCTGATAATTCAACAATATCATCACTTGGATTCTCTATTTCGTAGCCAAACATCCTGCAGGTGTTTTTCACATGATGCAGAAGTTCTTTATCTGCTGCATGAATATATGTAGGGATATTATAAGTGGCTGTAATAAAGGAATTACCCATTACATGGTCGAAGTGCCCGTGGGTGTTCAGGAGCTTTACCGGCTTGAGTCCGTTATCCGAAATGTATTTCGTTATACGCTGTTGTTCGCTCTGAGAGCAAATGCCCGGATCTACGATGAGGCATTCACCCGTTTCATCTGAAAGAATATGGCAGCATTCGCGTAATTCATTGAGATAAAATGTCTTTACTGTTATCATAATGATTTCTTGTTTCTTATTGTTGTAGGATTGGTTCCTTGTGAAGTTTTCCCTTTGAGCATCGGGACGAAATCAACGGTTCCTAATATCTTACGAGTGAACTCCGTCGCGCTATTTCTTGTAAGTACTTGCAACTGCTGACCTTTAGCTTGGGCGATATCAACAGGAATCACCATCTTTCCCCCAACATTCAATTGTTTGAGCAGGTTTTCGGGAACATCAGGGGCACCGCAAGTTACGATTATCCCGTCGAAAGGGGCGAACTCAGGCAGTCCTTCAAAGCCATCTCCCCACTTCATATAAATATCCGAATAGCCAAGTTTCCCGAGATTGCCTTTGGCTGCAAGGCACAACTCCTTCTGTCTTTCAATCGTAAAAAGCCTGACTCCCAAATAACGGAGGATCGCACTTTGATATCCGCATCCCGTCCCGATTTCCAAGACTTTACTCCCCTTTTGAGGGGCGAGCAGCTGGGTCTGAAGAGCGACTGTCTCCGGTTGGGATATAGTCTGCCCGTTACCGATAGCGATGGGGGTATTCTCGTATGCGAAATCTTCCAGTCCACGTTCAACGAAAATATGCCTCGGTATGGCTTTTATAGCATCCAAGACAGCCTCGGAAAAGTTGCCTTTATTACGCAGGCTTTTAACGAGGCGCAGTCGTCTGCCGATGGTCAGCGAGGTATCTAAGCTATCTTTTGTCATATGGCAAAATTACAAGAATATTACTACTTTTGAATTTGGAAATTCATTAACAAAGTCGGTTCCGGCAAAAAAACGGACATTTAAACGAAACATTATGCACATAGGCATCGCAGGAAATATTGGTAGTGGAAAAACCACCTTAACGAGATTATTGGCAAAAAGTTGCGGATGGACAGCAAAGTACGAGGCGGTGGATGACAACCCGTATTTGTCTGATTTTTACAAAGACATGACCCGCTGGTCTTTTAATATCCAGATATTTTTCTTGAACAGGCGTTTTCAGGAGGTTGTGAATATCCGCAAGTCCAACGATAATGTCGTCCAGGACAGGACTATATATGAGGATTCCTGCATCTTCGCCCCGAACCTGCATAATATGGGACTGATGACCACGAGAGACTATGAGACATATAAAGAGTTGTTCTCACTTATGGTTTCTCTTGTCCAGGCTCCCGACTTGATGATCTATCTCCGCTCATCAATCGAACACCTTGTAGGGAATATCCAGAAAAGGGGCAGAAAATTCGAGGAAGAGATAAGGCTCGACTATCTCAAAGGGCTTAACGATCTCTATGAGAACTGGTCAAAGACATACAAGGATGGCAAGATGCTTATAATCGATGTAGACAAACTCGATTTTGAGAACAATCCGAAAGATCTGAGCCACATCATCGACCTCATTCAGGCAGAACTGAACGGTTTGTTCTGATATTTTATACTTCGTCATATAAACGCTGCGTCTCGGCTGAAAAAATGTCGGAACGCTTTTTCTGCCCTCGACTTGCTGTTTATTTTATACTTCGTCATATAAACGCTGCGTCTCGGCTGAAAAAATGTCGGAACG
>CAMGTS010000016.1 GCA_946062035.1 uncultured Bacteroidales bacterium | reverse complement strand
AGGAGAAATAGCACAAACAAAATATAAATATAAATATAAATATAAATATAAATATAAATATAAACACTTAAAAACAAACAACATGAAAGTAAAAAGTTTATTATTGATGGCCGCAGTTGCCTCTATGGCTCTGGCAGCCTGCAGCAAAAGTCATGGCCCGGAGGGTGATGACGGCTTGAAGCAAGTTACTGTAACATTGCCTAACATCGCTCCTATCTCAAGAGCGACAGGCGATGCAATCAACAACAACGAGGCTGTAGGTCTCGAGAACTTCAAGATCTTTTTCCTCGATGCAGCCAATACCCCTGTGACAATTCCGACTTACAATTCGACGGAACAGAAGGTGTATTTCACAAGCGCAGAATTGAGCGGTACCAACACATACACATACCACTTTGTCCCTGCATCTGCTGTCAAGGTAGTGATCGTCGGTAACCTCGGCGATATCGATTATTCAGCCATGCCTGGGGAGTTGGACGTGCTCAACGACAACGGCACAGGCAACCATCCTGTATATCCTCTTTACGGAGATAGCGGCCTCTCACGCAAAAACGGTGCAGACGGAAGCGGGCATCCTAATGTCTATACAGCCACAGTCAATCTCACTCCGCGCACGGCACGTTTCGAGATCTACGGTCTGGAGTATGTTTTGGGGACAGGAAGTACTGTGTACTCTTTCGATGAGATCCAGATAAGCAAAATCGCATTGAGCGGCTACTATACCAAATACAACTATTTGACAAAAGCTGCATCGGGTGCTGCTGTGATAGCGCCTACAGAAAGTTCTCTGAAATGGGGATGGATCGATGCCGCTGTCGCACCTTGGGCAAACGGCCTTACAGATTTCACTCTCGGACAAGGCAAAAGAAAATTCACGAATGGGGATGATGCTACCGGTTATACCGGAAATGGAGACAATCTGCTGAACATCATAACCTTCGGTCTTGCCGAAACCAAAGTATCAGCAGCGAACAACCCTTCACTCTATGTTAGCTTCTTAGGCAAGAAGGCAGGTTCGCCCGATACGCCTTTGTATGTCGAAGGCCGCTTCACTACTGCTGAAAGATTCGAGGCAGGCAAGATCTACCGCGTACTCTTCCCTATCAAAGACAAAGTATGGGAAAATCCTGAACGCTGCGTAGAGTTGACAGTGGAAGTAGCTGAGTGGAAAGTCGTTCCTGTAACTCCTGAATTCTAATCCGAAATACCGAATCATTGTGTTGTGTCAAGATAAAAATTGGCACAACACATTTCAGGCGTAAAATAATTGCCAATCCGAATCCCGACAGCGGCACAGCGGCCGGCAATTATGACACACCGCCTTTAGTTATAAAACAACAGCAGAAGATATTATGATGAAAATCACAAAAGCAGTCCTGACGATGCTGATGCTCGTCGCTTTCCTGCCGTCATGCGTCAGGGAAGACCTAAGCGACTGCCACAATATCAATTACCTCCTCTTGAGTTATGTCGGAGACGGGGAGGATGAGATATTCAACAATATGATAGACAAAGTTGACATCTATATCTTCAACTCCGACAACCAGGTAGTCAAAAGCTACACTTTGCCGGACGCAGACGTGCGTGCAAGAAAGACGCAGCTTCCTCAGCTCGATGAGGGAAACTACAGAATCGTCTGCCTCGGCAATACATACCATACCGACGTAAACGGCTTGCCTACAAGAGTTTTCGGAGACGACATCCTCTTCTCGGACAAAGATTACACTGCGGGAAGAACAGTCAAAGGCAACGACCCGCTCTATTTCTCATTACTGGACTATGAGATAGAGCCGTACGATGCCGAGAACCCGAATGACAAGGTCAGAACAGCCGTCTTCAAATGCTCGCACTACGACGTCATAATTCAGGTGGTCGGTATTCCGGGAGAGAATCTTCCGGTTATAGGGATGTCAGGCCTGCTTCCGAGCACGGACTTCACAAACAAGGCCCGCGGAGAAGAGGTGACATACATACCTGAGACACAGTACAGTGCGACAAACGCAACGATGAGCAGCAGTTTCAACATCATGAGACACACTGCCCACGACAGAGTAAACGTCAGCGTCACAGACACAGACGGGGCAACGCTTGCAACGGTGAACCTTGCAGAGTTCCTCGCCGCCAACGCAGACAAGATAGACGTAACGAAACAGGAAGTCCTCATACCAATCGAGATACGTTTCTTCTCGGGACAGGTTATCGTACAGGTTCCGAGCTGGTTTGTAGAGGAGATCAGACCTGATTCGATTTAGAATACAACAGAAGGTTATTGATGACGATGTTGAGAACATATATCGGCGCAATATTGATTTCACTTGTTGCATTGCTCTCCGCCTCTTGCGAGAAGTCATCGGAAGTGGGAAAGACGGGAGAAGACAATGTGCTTATGCTCATGAGCATCGGTGAGAAGGCGACTCCGGACTACGAGTCTCAGATTCACTCTTTGCGACTCTGGGCATTCGTGGGGAACAGGCTCGTAGGCTACTATGAGGATTTCGGGGGGAATACCGTCCCTTACGACTTCCTTGTGGATATGGAGGTTGTTTCTGTCGACGTACAGCGTGTAGAGTTCTATGTCATCGCAAACGAAAAAGCGATGGGTGCACTTTCGGCCCAATTGTCAGAGACGATGACAAGAAACCAGCTGGAAACCCTCTACTTTGTGACAAACAACGATTTCGCAACCAACGGAGTTCCGATGTTCTACCGCAACTATGCCGACATAGACATAGCCAATATCAGGACGACAAGTCTCGGCCCGGGCGACACGGACGCTGTCAACAAAGGGGAGCATTACGGACATATCCTCATCAGCCAGAAGGTGGACATCGAGCTTACAAGATGCGTATCGAGACTCGACCTTTACGCAGCCAAAGTCGGCGGCGAGAGCAGCACGCTGAAAATTGTCGGAGCAAGAATCCTGAAGTCAGGCACCAAGCTCCGCCAGTATGTGATGCCTCAGGTTGACGGGATTCTCGAGGCAATCAAGTCGAAAGATGACGATATCGTGCTGACATTGACGAGCGAAGCGGAAAACATAAAGGAGTACGAAGGGACACTTCCGGAGCACAAGACCGATGATACATACTACACACCTGTAACACAGCCGCACTATATATTCGAAAACATATACGGCTCTGACAGCTGGAGCGAACAGGGTGACGAGAAGGGCGGCACGCTCGAAATAGCATACAATTTCAACGGCGGAGGAACAATCTGGAAAGAGATTTACCTGCCGAAAATTGACAGAAATACGATTTACAACGTCCTCTGCACGATAAGTGACGAAGGACAGATTATCATAAACTACAAGGTTGCAGACTGGACAGAAGTGAAGTGGAGCATGGAGTTCGACTTCCCGACCTATTCAAATCCGGTGAAGCCGCACCCGTACGACCCGTCCATGGTGACGCCGTATCCGCAGCCTACCGTAAAATACAACCCGATTGATCCGTCTGCAGGAGCATTTGCCGTCGAGTTCAGCATGACCGCCCCTCTCGGGCAGAAGTTCATCCCGACGCTCGACAGGGCCTCGACAGCCTACACGCTCAAGGTGTTCCAGAACGGAGTGGAAATCACCGACCCGGACAAATGGGTAGCATCGCCTGATCCGTATGTCATCAGAGTCTATGCACAGAGAGCCGACTATATCGGCGAGAAATGCAGACTCTCGATCTCATACTATCCGTCATGGCTTCCTGAGGCGCAGTACCTGCTGATCAACGGACGCGTGGGTGGTCTCGCATACGCAGGGACAACGACTCCGGAGCATATAATAATTACACAGGTTGAATAGAGAAACAGAGTGATTAACTTTTTGAAAAGAAGAACAGTATAATGAAAAAGTCATTGGCATATATGATCATGACCATTGCCGCAATGGTTCTCTTCTCCTGCGGGAAAGAGGATATCCTTCAACCCGGCAGTGGCAATGACTTGATTATCCTGCAGATTTCATCTTCCGATGCACGCAGCAGAGCCATCAATGAAAATGTGCTCAAAGAGATTGAGGAGAAGATTGAGCTGCTCGACATTTTCATATTTGACAACGGCAACCTCGTGACACACGAAAAGTTCGGCGAGGCGGAACTTAAAGGGGGAAGAGTCTTCTTGAGAAAGCGCAGAAGCGAGCTTACGGCCAACAAGCGCTATTGGGTCTACCTGATAGCCAACAGCAGAGAGGACCTGGACGGAGTATCGTCCCTTGCGGACCTTCGTTCGAAAAGATGCACTGACCAGAATATCCACATGACCGGCATGACTGTCAACAGAGTAGATATTCCCCAGACATTCATCATGGACGGCATCGCATACGACGGGGCGACAGAACCTGCCACTCCGGGAAGCGTAGTGCTGTATGACGGTGTCAAGAGCCACAATACCGAGCTGACTGTAAACCTCAAAAGGGCCGCTGCAAAGATTGTCGTAAAGATCACCGGCGGAGAGAGTGTCAACTTCACCGCTGTAGAGGGAAACAGACGAGGCTACTATATGCGTAACATGCCTTACGAGACAACTCTGCTCTCGGAAGTTACTCTGAACAATCCACGTCTGCGCACACCTGACAAGAGCAATGCGGAGAGATTCTTCGAGATGAACGAAGAGAACAACACTATCGATATCGTGACATACGCATACAGCTATGTCTGGAAGGACAAGAGCCAGACGGAGCAGACCAACCTGCTTGTGAACATCCCGATGTTGGTGGCAAAAAAAATCACAAATCCTGACGGAAGCGTTGAGTTCGAGAAAGACTCTGAAGGAAAAATCGTATGGGAAGAGAAAGCTTTGCCAGAGAACTGGTACAGAGTTCCTCTCAGTCAGGAGCAGAGCCTGAAACGCAACCACTGCTATCAGCTCTCCTTCAAGATCAACGCTCCGGGCGCGAACTCTGAGTTCGAGCCTGTTGATATCAAGGATATTGACTATACAGTGATTGGCTGGGGCGAGACAAAGGTAGACCTTGGTGGAAGCGAGAGCAAGCCTATATTCCTCTACCTCAACCACGATGAACTGGATATGCACAATGTTGCGGATGACAAGACAAGTATACTTTTCTCATCATCCTCAAAGATTACGGTAACGGTCAAAAGCGCATATTACTACGATAAATTGGGAAAGAAACAGCCCGTTTCAACCTCGATAACCAGCCAGATAACAGCAAAATCGGCAGAGGCAAACGCCCTTTCGGGTGCGATAGACATACACATTCCTGTCCCTACAAACAACACTATCCAGTATGTGGAGTTTGAGGTGACAAACGAAGAGGGAGAGATAGAGACATTCTTAGTTCACCAGTTCCCGCTGGAGTATATCACAAATATCCAGGGCTGGTACAGCTACCGCTCAGACTTTGAAGGCACTCACTATGAAAGTTTCGTATCCTCAAGATATGTAACCGCCGGCTCTTACAATAGCAGTAGTGGCACATGGTCTTATAGCAAATCCTCTGGTAGTGGCAATTTTACTTCGAAAGTAGCCGAAGTCAAAAGTGATGGTTCGTCCACTATTTCATACTATGAATACCAAAAGTGGGTGTTCGATTGGTTTAACTCCGGATATAAAGATACTGACACTCCGCAACTTTCGTCTGCAGGTTCAAATTTGAATAACGCTCGAATGTACCATATAAGGATTACCTCCACCTCTGATGAATATATTGTCGGAAAGCCCCGTATTACCGACGGGGTAACCGATCCGGGAGAAGATAACGCAAAACTCGTATCCCCGTCATTTATGATTGCATCGCAGTTGGGTGCCGTAAGCGGATTCAACAGCGTGGCAATGGCAGCGAGCCATTGCAAAGAGTATGTTGAGGCCTATAAAGACCCTGAGACCGGTAAAACTGTACATTTGGACGACTGGAGACTTCCGACAGAGGCCGAATTGCTGATTATAAAAAAATATCAGACCGCTTCTGACGCAATGGATAAAGTATTGACCGGAAACAACTACTACGCCGCAAGTGGATCTGTATATATCGGAGGCGGAAATTCCGGTACTGCTATCCGCTGCATCAGAGACGCTTATATGACAGAACAAAATAATTGAATAAGAATATATCAGAACATATATGCCATCATATATAAGAAATATAGCCCTTGTCGTTACGCTTGCGATTGCAGGCGCATTTGCCCAGTCGTGTGCCAAAGATATGGACAGGCTGCCGGATAATATACCTGACGGATATTGCCGAATCAGCGTTGGTATCGGCATCCCGACAATGGAGGAGGTACAGACCAGGGCGGTCGACCCGGACGGTGCGCAGGGTGTCCAGCTTATGGACCTGTTCTGCTTCGACTCATACGGACTCTTCATATCGACCGTGAGGGCCAATCTTACCATAGCGACACCGACAGACGGAAAGCTGACCGCAGATATTCCGAGAAACACTAACAGAATCCATTTCCTTTCAAATCAGAACCTTACGAACTTCAGCGAAGACAGCTTCCGAGGCAAGAGCGAGCAGGAGGTAATATCCATTCTCGAAGGCTCTGCCGGAAAGATGATTTACTGGGGCCGTTTTCAGAAGAGTGCTGAAGATGCGGACAAAGAGATCGGTGATGCACTGCAGGGCAAGCTTATAAAGCTTATCCGCAACCAGGCAAAGGTAACTGTCGAATCACAGGTTTCGAGTGTCGTTGTGGAGGGATTTGCAGTGTGCAACACCCACGCATTCGGCACGGTTGCCCCGTTCTCATCCAAGACAACTTCATATTTCCCTACTGCAGAGGAGTTTACCAGCGATGAGTGGAGCGAGATTGTCACGCTTCCCGAGAATAAACAGAAACTCACAGACCCGTCGGACATCGACACAGCTCCGGACGATGTCTCGTATATCTACGAAAGCGAGAACGATTCGTCCGACCCTGTCAGCGTTATCATCAAAGCCAACGGACTCTACTACCGCACGCTGATTATCAGAGAGGACGGAGAGCAGGCGAAGATAAGAAGGAACTACCACTATATAATGAATATCATCAGTGAGCTCTCTGACGGACAGGAGAGTTTTGCCAAGGCTCTCAAGGCTGCTGCAACCAACAATGTCTGGCTCTCTATCTCCGATGATGTGGAGACGCTTACCGACGGCCAGTTCAGGCTCAGCGTAAAGCCGACAAACCTTGTGCTCGACGAGTCGCAGCTTGCCGACGACACATACAGATATCCTAAATTCGATGTCAGCCTCACCCGTCTGGACGGAAAGGCCATCACCAAAGAGGATGCTCCGAGCGTAAAATGGGTGAACGAGAACAATGTGGCGCAATACAACTTCATCAACGGATTCGACAACCCTACGATTTCCGGCTCCGAGATGAGTGCGGTAATCCAGCCTACCCTGCTTGACCTCGGCTCCGATGCCAGACACAGCGGTACGCTGCTTGTCAAACACGGCAGACTCCAGCGCAAGATAAACATCATCGTAATCAAGAAACAAACCTTCACCCCTGTGTGGATTACTTCGCAGCTTGATGGTAACATATACCCTGGCGCCCCAATCCACGAGACTCAGAAGTCTTTCATTACGCTGATGTTCCATATTCCGGAGACCTGTCCTGAAGAGCTTTATCCGTTCGACGTGCTGATTTCAGCGGCAGGACTGGATATCCGAAACGCTTCAGGCATGCAGCTTCCTCTGATTTTCAAGAACGAAGATGGATTCGGAGCGGACCACGGAGTCGAGTACAAATATGTCTACACCGTCAGAGGTCCGGGAGACCATTCCGTATATTTCCGCAACGTGCTGCAACAGAACACCGGCTACAAAGGCGAGGTCTGGCTGGACGCCAACCATTTCGGAAGTGTCAGCATGGACTACAGCTACACCAACAATCTCCGAAGAATCGACCTCAGCAACTTGAAGAAATACAATGCGTCCAACACTCCTGAAGGCTCGGCGGCCGACGAGGATCTGTACTACTATCTCGTCCCTCAGAAGCGCAATGCAGAGGTCTCTTTCGAGCTTTTGCTCACAGACAAAGCCACCGGTGCGGCGGTTGACCCGAATATAGATTTTGTCGAGTTCTTTGCATTTACGACAAACCTGGAGCACAACACAGCGGCTTCCGATTTCGAATTCCAGACGATGAGCAGCGACCAATGGACAGACCGAGGACGAATGCTTCTCTTCTGGCCGAAGTCAAACCACGCAGGAACACCGGATGCAGGCAAATACAACATAGAGTTCACCACCAACCGTGCGAAGAGCAACGAGGTGGTGCGTATCTCATCGAATATGCCTGGCTACGACTTCTACCGCGAGCATCCTGGCCTCGCCCCGTCCGCAAAATATGCCGACATGGAGGACGGTTCGCACGGTTACGGATACCGCTCAGCAATCTTCAGACTGGAGAACTACAGACCTTTCAGATTCTTTGCGGAAGTCAACGGCGTTGGTACGAATCTGCCTTATGAAGACATTGATGAGCACTCCGACATTTCTGAGTGGAGCGACGTTGAACCAGAGGCGGAGGATGAGATTGTCCTCGAATACACCCCTGACGAGGATGTCGACATAGAGATAGACATCTCATCATTCAAGGGTATGGACGGCAAGTCTGTCGACCCGTTCGGCGAGTCTTTCGAGGTCTATATCGATGCCCCTATGCTCGAGATTGATGCTGACAGACTGATAGACTGCAATCTGACCGCAGACAAACTCAAGGCGGACCCGCTTGTTGCAGGAAGGTTCATATATACCGTCGATGCGGACAGAGAGGCCGAGAGAACTTTCGGAGTCGCAGATCCTCACGCCAACCACATCGGACTTGCAGGGGTGAACCGTACGAACGAGCGCAAGCGCCTTCCTTTCAAGAAGAAGACAATCGTAAGCACCGGACAGATAGTCATCAGTTCTGAGGCGGAGGTTGTGACTTACCTTGAGAAGGTCTTCAATGTGAGCAACAATCTGATTACAGGCACAATAAAATTCGGTGAAGACGCCGGCAGCGCTGTCGATATTCCGGGCGACAACTTTGTTTCGTTCGCCATGAAAGACAACGGCTACCGTATCGGCGCCATGTCAATTACCGAGACAGGAAAATACAGCCTCAAGCTCCGTTCCGAATACAATTACAACTGGTTCACGGATGCTGTTGAAATCAGATACTCGCCGAATGCAGGAGAGTCATACGTTGCGACTGTCAACAGTTTGCGCGAGCTCTACGAGAACAGGGAGATTATTCTGATCAAAGAAAAGTAGGTACCGTTCAGGCTTATGGCAAGGCGACTTCTGCTTATATTGCTGATCTGCTGCGTCGGGTTGTGTGCAAACGCACAGTCCGGCAAGGCTTTCCGCCTGCCTGATGTTCCTGACTCTCTGAGGACTCCCGGGAGCAGGGCCGACTTCCTTGTGATGCACTATTGGGACAACTATGATTTCTCCGACACGACTCTGCTGACTTATGCCGGAGAGACGGAGCAGGCTTTCGTCAATTTCATAAACATTCTCAGATACTCCACAAAGACCCCCGAGGCTGTCGATGCCCTTTACAGGCGCGCCTCTGTTGAGACTATGACACTGCGCCATTTCATCGAACTCGGCGACAAATATCTCTATGAGCCAAATTCGCCGATGCACAATGAAGACCTGCATATCCTTATGCTTCAGGCTATTATAAATAATCCACAGATCCGCGAAGAGGAAAAGATCCGACCTCGTTTCCTGCTTGAGACAGCCTTGAAGAACCGTCCCGGAAGCATAGCTGCCGATTTCACGGCCTATCTGCACGATGACACAGGCATACGGCTGTCCGCAATAGAAGCAGAGTACACCCTTATCTTTTTCAATGATCCTGAATGCCATGATTGCCTGAGAGTCAAAGAGAGGCTTGCATACTCGCCTCATATAAGGAAGCTCGTGGATACTGGACGTCTTAAGATACTCTCGGTCTGCGTCGAGGGGCGCACTCCTGCGTGGGAAACTGCGGACTACCCGAAAAAGTGGATAAATTGCTACGATAAAGATAAGAGCCTCACGATCTGTCGGACATACGACCTGAAGGCGATTCCGACCCTCTACCTTCTCGACTCCGGAAAACACGTCATTCTCAAAGACGCATCAATAGGCTCTCTGATAGAGCGGCTTCTTGCAGTTCCCGCCCCCTCTCCTATCTCTGCGGGTGATGCTCCAGAATGTTCTTCATCCACTGTTTCGAACTGACATGAGTGTAAATCTCTGTAGTCAAGATACTTTCGTGACCAAGCATATCCTGCACCGCACGCAGGTCAGCACCGTTCTCCACAAGATGCGTCGCAAACGAATGTCTGAATGTATGAGGATGAACCTCCTTTTTAATACCGGCGATAGCAGCCTGCTTTTTGACAATTGTAAAAACCATCTCACGGGTCATAGGGCCGCCTCTACGATTCAGAAACAGAGTATCTTCCGCTTTTGAAGCCTTTACGCTTCGGGCGCTTTTGCCGAATTTCGCCGAACCTCCACCCTTTTCCAATGCCTTCTCTAAAGTCTCATGCCTGAGTGGGATATAGTTTTGGACAGCCACAATCGCATACTCTCCCACAGGGATCAGCCTCTGCTTGTTCCCCTTTCCTACTACCCTTATAAAAGATTCCGTGAAGAAAAGATCTGAAAGCCTGAGATTTATAAGTTCACTTACTCTCAAACCGCATGAATACAGCATCTCGATAATGGCACGGTTACGGATGCCTTCATAAGTGGAGAGATCTACAGACTCAATAATCCTGCTGACCTCGTCGACGCTTAGAACCGTAGGAAGAGAACGACCAAGCTTCGGGGAATCTGTTTTTACACAAGGGTTCACGAACTCCTTATCGCCGCTTTCCATCGCAAAGAATTTGAAGAACGCCCTGAGAGCCGATATTTTACGAGCCTGACTTCTTGTAGAGATACCCTCGGAATATTTTTTTGAAAGAAAATCCTCGACATCCTCACCGCCTACAACATCAGGGGAAACGATTCCTCTATTTTCACAAAAATCAGCGAAATCATTCAGGTCAGATCTATATGCGGCGATGGTATTTGCGGATAAAGATCTTTCCAATTTCAGATAACTGCAAAAAGAGGTCAGATATTTTTCAAAAGCGTCAGACATTTTAAACCGTCCTTTTGTCATCCGAGTTTATGCCTTTCGCAATTTACTGCCATCCAATAGTTTAGGACACCACTGGGCGACTCCGCAACTTTCGCACTTAGGTTTAAGTGACTTGCAGACATATCTCCCGTGAAGTATAAGCCAATGATGCGCCTTCCCTCTCTTTTTCAAAGGAATCAGCTTCTCCAAGTCCCTCTCCACATCCAATGGTGTCGCCCCTTTTGAGAAGCCCATTCTATGCGCTACTCTAAACACATGAGTATCAACGGCTATAACAGGCTTATCGAAACAAATAGAGGCAACGACGTTTGCGGTTTTTCTCCCCACCCCGGGGAGCTTTACAAGCTCATCAATCTCAGACGGGACTTCTCCGTTGAAATCT
Organism: uncultured Bacteroidales bacterium; assembly: GCA_946062035.1. GTDB lineage: Bacteria > Bacteroidota > Bacteroidia > Bacteroidales > UBA932 > Egerieousia. The sequence goes on along the minus strand of CAMGTS010000016.1, from coordinate 1,722 downwards.
GAGACCAACATTTTCGCCATCCCTATAAGGTGGTCAGTCTTGCTGTTAGGAAAGGATATTGACTTTATACAATCATATAGCTCTTCTCTATCGGCATTCGCAAGAGCCTGGGCATCAGGGTATTTTTCCAGAAGACCCGGAGTCACCATATTGACCCTCTTGTCGGTACACTGTGCGGATAGTATCACCGCTACAATAAGTTCGAACGGATTCCCGAAAGTCAGTTCGCTCTCCGCATCAGCGGAATTCTTCTCGAACCAGTCGAGAATATGTTTTTTATAATCAGCAATCATCGGGCATATCTTCTTCGACAGACAAAGGCTTGTCTGAAACTTCATTGCACTTCCCGTTAGAACACAGGAAGATCCTTCCAGGAAACTTTTCGAGTAGAGAACGGTTATGCGTAACTATCAGAATAGCAGGAGAATACTCATCATGTATCTTCATCAGAAGGTTCATGATACCCAATGCGGTTTCAGCATCCAAATTGCCGGTAGGCTCATCAGCGAGAATTATCTCAGGAGAGTTCAAAAGGGCCCTTGCGATCGCGATCCTTTGCTGTTCTCCTCCCGAAAGCTGATACGGCATCTTATGGGCTTTTGTCTCCATACCGACCATCTTCAGAACCTCCATACATCTCCCGTCTATCTTTTCCTTGTTATCCCAGCCGGTCGCATTAAGGACAAACCGGAGATTCTCCAGAATGCTCCTGTCCGCAAGCAACTGGAAATCCTGGAACACTACACCGAGCTTTCTCCTCAAAAAAGGGATTTTACCGCTTGATATTCCCTTCAATTCCGAGCCACAAACCTTGACAGAACCTTTTTCAAGAGGAAGCTCCCCTATTATACTCTTGATTATAGAGCTTTTACCGCTGCCTACCCTGCCCACAAGATAGACAATGTCTCCCCTATTGACCGACATACACACATCAGAAAGGATAAGGTTTCCGCCATTTCTGATTTCAGCGTCGGTGATTTCTATTAGCGTTTCATGGTTCAGTTCCATACTTTCAAATCATTTTTCATTTGGCAGCCCTGTCTATGCTTATGGCATAATTTTATCAGCGGAATACCTATGCAAAGGTAGCAATTTAATCCCCGTGTCATTAAAAATTAGCTATAACTCGGTATCTTCGGCATTTAGGATTATTAATACCTTTGTCAAGCGGTAATTTTACGTCAAATCAATTAAGAGGAAGCATGAGACATCTTAAACATATACTTTCAGTCATTATATGTATCGCATACTCAGGAATCGTTGCTGCGCAGAATGACGCCCAAATGTCAAAAGCGGTCGACTTGTTCAACCGCAAAATGTACCAGAATTCCATGTCTGAATTCAATAAGTACATCCGACAGAACGGGACCAACGAAACCGCTGAAGGATACAGGGTGCTGTGCGCAATTTATTTAGGTCAGTCCAATGTCGAGGGGCAGGCTAAATCCTTTTCTGACAGCTACCCTTCATCCGCCATGCTTCCGGAGATCAAGTTCAGACTTGCCGTATTGTATTACGAGAAGGAGGAATTCAGGAAAGCGTCTAAGATGTTCAACGAAATATCGCCCAACACATTGCACAAGAGGGACAGAGATGAATACTTCTTCCGCAAAGGATTCTGCGAATTCAAAGAGGCGCAATATAAGGCCGCCACACGGAGTTTTACCGAAGCGATAACTCAGGCGGAGAATTTTTCCTCCGATAGAAAAGGACTATACATAA
>CAMGTS010000015.1 GCA_946062035.1 uncultured Bacteroidales bacterium | reverse complement strand
TCAATAAGCAGTTTCAAAGAGGCGAGAGCCGCGGCGCAACATACCGGATGACCGCCGAAAGTGGTTATGTGCCCCAACGGAGGATTATCCTGCCATGCCGACATCAACTCTCCCGAAGTTACCAATGCTCCGAGAGGAAGCCCTCCTCCCAAAGCTTTCGCAAGTGTCAGCATATCAGGGATTACGCCATACTTCTGAAATGCGAACATTTCACCAGTACGCCCGAATCCTGTCTGCACCTCGTCGAAAATCAGCAATGCACCGACCTTGGAGCATCTCTCCCTCAACGCCTCCAAAAATCCTTTCTCAGGAATCTGCACGCCGCCTTCGCCTTGGACTGGTTCGATTATTACACCCGCAGTTTTCTCGGTTATCAAGTTCAATGAGACGGTATCGTTGAAAACTATATGGTTAACCATCGGAAGCAAAGGTCTGAATGAGTTTTTGAACCCTTCGTCGCTCATCAGGCTCAGAGCACCCTGAGAACTGCCGTGATAAGCGTTACGGCAAGAAATTATTTCTCTACGCCCTGTAACCCTTTTCGCAAGTTTCATCGCTGCTTCATTCGCCTCACTTCCGCTGTTTACATAATACACGCATTGCAACTTGTCGGGAAGCAAAGAGGTCAGCAACTTAGCGTGAAGCACTTGCGGAGCCTCGATCATTTCTCCGTAGACCATCAGATGGGCGTAATTGTGCATCTGCTCATTCACAGCATCAATGATTTCAGGGCGGCAATGACCGACATTGCTGACGCTTACACCTGAAATAAAATCAAGATATCTCTTCTCGTCTGAGTAAAGAAAAACACCCTCAGCCTTTGTGATGTTAAGCCCCAAAGGTTTTGAGGATGTCTGTCCTACGTGTTTGAAGAAGAGATCCCTAAGCAAAGGTTCTCTCATCACAAACAACTATTCCGTTTTTTTAGTTCTTGTTGTCTTTTTCTTTGGAGCCGCCTTCGGAGCCTCTTCGACTACAGCCGCAGCGCCGTTTTCCTCTTCGTCAAATTTAGAGCTGACAAGAATCCTACCGCAATACTCGCAAACGATAATCTTCTTGCTCTCCTCGATATCTATCTGACGCTGAGGAGGTATTTTGCTAAAGCAACCACCGCATGCGCCTCTTACCACTGTCACTACAGCCATCTTGTTGCGAGCGTTGCTTCTGACCTTCTCATAAGCCGCAAGGATACGAGGATCGATCTCTGCCTGAATCTCCTCAGACTGCTTTACGAGTTCCGCCTCCTCTTTTTCCGTCTCCTTTGCTATGTTATCCAACTCCTTACGTTTGTTCTCAAGGTCTCCCTCTCTGCCTTTCAACTGAGCCTGAACAAGCTCGAGAGTCTCTTTCTTCTCTACGACCACCTTCGAAGCCGCAGTTACCCGCTTATCGGCACGGAGAGAAGCAAGTTCCTGGAACTCAATCTCTTTTGAAAGCGAATCGAATTCTCTATTGTTCTTTACATTGTTGCGCTGGGCTTCATACTTCTTGATAGTCGCCTTGAAGCTCTGGATATCCAACTTATTCTTGGCAACAGTCTCTTCCGCCTCCTTGATCTCTTTCTGCAACGTAGCGATTTTAGTCTTCAGACCCATTATCTCATCTTCGAGATCCTGCACTTCCAAAGGAAGCTCCCCTCTGAGCATGTATATACCATCTATCTTAGAATCAGTCTTTTGGAGTTTGTAGAGCGAGCGAAGTTTCGTCTCCATGCTATCCTGATCGATGCTCTTGGAAATCTGCAAGGATGTAAATGTCTCGCCCGTATCTACGGGTTTAATATTCTTTTTTGTTGCCATAATCAATAGTAATAAATAGGGCTAATATCTTTCTCACTTTGTAAGAGTGCAAATGTAGGAAAATTTTTCTTAACTAATCTTACAAGCAAATCAACAGCAGGCCATTCGCTCTGATGATGACCGATATCCATGACCATAAAGCCATCCGGAACATAGTAGTTATGATGCGTAACATCGCCTGTAACCAAGACCTGCGCCCCCTTCGCAAGAGCGTCTTTAATAGATCCCTGGCCGCCTCCGCTGCTTACCGCGACTTTCAAGACCTTGCACTTCAAAGGCTTGGAACATCTGATATTCTTTGCGTTGAAACTTTTCTTCACGAACCCGATAAACTCAGAAGAGCTCATTTTCTCTTTCAAAGTCCCGACAACCCCGAAACCGTCCGCTCCAAGAATTTCACAGCCGCTCAAACCTAATTTGGCGGCCATAATATCATTAAGGCCTCCACGTGCCTTGTCCAAAGGGGTATGAGAAGAGTAGACAGTCAGCCCCCCTCTTATCGCCGCGGCAATAGCGTCGCCTCTGACATCTCCCTCAAGAATATTCATACAAGGGGAATGGACAATTAGCGGATGATGAGTTATAAGCATATCACACCCCTTTGCGACCGCCTCTTCTACAACCTCTTTGGTGCAGTTGAGAGCGACAAGAGCCTTATGGACAATAGCACAAGGGCTACCGACCGTAAATCCGCTGTTATCCCATGCCGCCTGAGTCTCTAAAGGCGCAAACTCTTCAATTGCCTTGGCTATATCCCCAGCCTTAGGCGCAGTCTCTTTTTTTACCATAATCTACTCTAACCCCAATATTCTGTTTACTTTCTCTTCTTTGTCCTCATCAGAAAACCCCGCTTCCGATAATTCCTCACTATTCAGTTCCTCCGCTATTGACGAAAGCTTTCCTCTTATGCTCTTCAATTTTTCGATGACGGCCAACCGCCTCTCTTCAGTTGACGAATTGTTGCGCATTCTCTTCTCAGCACCTTCCAAAGTCATTCCGAGGTCCTTGATATAATGGTGAAGCAACCTGAAATTCTCCACATCCTTAGCGGTAAAAAGCCTGTTGCCTTTCTTGTTGCGGACCGGCTTGATAAAAGAAGGGAATCTGCCCGACCAGAAGCGTATGAGAGATTGGCTCTCTCCAAGCATCCCGGACACTTCGCCTATCGTATAATAGACCTTATCCAATGGTTTTTCTTCTGTGAATGACATTGTTATACTATGATTCGGAAAGATTCGCAAATTTACAAAGATGGCCTGTCAATCCAAAGACTGCCCGGTGTTTTGGGATGAATTCACGGCTTCGGCGTAAGTGCGTGGACCTACAGACGCAAAGAAATAATGAACAGGATCCATATACCTGCCATTGAAGACAACCTCATAATGTAGATGCGGAGCGAGGGACATTCCGCTAACACCGATTCTGCCGATAACCATCCCTTGCGAAACCTTTTGACCGGGACGGACGTAGACTTCACCCACATTAGAATATCTCGTTTTATATCCGTTCAGATGATTGATATAAAATGTATTACCGGAACTTCTCGTATCCTTGTCCGAAGACCTCTCAACAACACCATCGGCAGGGGCGACTATCTCCGTGCCTGAGGCTCCGAGCAAATCTATTCCGTTGTGCGCCATCACGCTCTTATAGAACGGATTGATCTTTTTTCCGACGGAAGCCCCTATCAAATCGGGAGAGAAGTTCTTTACCGGGACTATCGAAGGAATATTCCTTGAGCTTGCGCCCAAAAAGCCGAGAGCCGACAGCACACTGTCTATCAATGTCTTAACTTCACTTACAGACACCTCCGCCCTATCTACCCCTGCAGCGATATATTTGGCGAGCGTGTTATCCTGAATAGTATCAAGATCCATCGCACTGTCATACGCCCCAACCGATTCAAGAAGGTTGACCGGAGGGTTCGCGTTGAATACATCTGAATAGATTTTCCTGTCTTTATCCTGAAGATACTGCACAGTCCCCTCCAAAACCGATAGTCTTTGCTTCAACAACTCATATTCCGCACGCATCGCCTTGTTCTGCCTCTGCAGGCGACGATCTTCACCTATGTAAATGACATCGGACAGGACGAAATAGTAAAGAATGGAAAGCAATACGCTTATGACAAGATATTTCAGCACTACCCAGATTCTCCTCCTGATAGTCGGTATGTCCTTGACAAACCACATCTCTTCCCTGTTGAACTTGAACTTTTCCATTACCTGCTCTCCACTAATCTCTCATACTCCGAAGGAGTGATGTTAATATTAAAGTAGTTCAACGGATTGACCTTGCGCCCCATATACTCGACTTCATAATGAAGGTGGTTGCCCGTACTTTTTCCGGTACTTCCCATCGCTGCGATTTCATCTCCTCTACTCACCCTGTCGCCGACTCTTACATTGAATCTCTTCAAATGAGCGTAACGTGTCTTATAGCCGAATCCGTGATCGATAATCACGACGTTGCCATAGCCGAAAAACGCAAAGCTTGCCTCAACCACGACTCCATCGCCGGTCGCATAGACAGGTTCGCCTGAATGTCCTGCAAGGTCGAGCCCTGAATGCACCTTCGCAGCACCGCTCATCGGATCAGACCTTACTCCGAACCGGCTTGTCAACCTCACACGATTCAGGAATACCGGCGGAATCGCAGGAACACACGAGGCCATTGAATTAGCTCTGCCCGCAACAGGAGCCACAGCGTCGAAACTTACTGACTGTACATAGGCTTTCTTATAAAGCAAATCCATAGACTTCTCAGCGTCAATCATAAACGAAGAGAGCGGAAAACCTGACAAGTGAGTATATCTTTGGGAATCTCCGTAACTTGAATTCCTATCCTCGGCTGGTATCGCCTCCATACCGAAAATCGGGCGATAGACATTGTTGTCTCTGACCTGAAGCTCCTCCAAATCACGCTGGACATCCTCCATTCTCTCCCTGACGACTTCAATCTTGGAATACAGCCTCGCCGAGGTCTGGCGGAGGGCTATTGTCTTCGGTGTATCCAACTTCAACACCTTGGTATAGATAATATAATAACCGGCAAAGACGACAAGGCTCAACAGAAAAAGGGCCATACCCTTGGACAGACGCTTCAAGAGAGGAATCTTCTGAAGGTCGTAGGCAAGCGTGTCTGTATTGAACACATATCGTTTTTTCCCAGCCATAGCCTCGCAAATTTTAAATTAAAAAACTAATTTTGCAAATTACGTGCAAATTACGAATTATGACTTCAAAAGAGATTAGAGAGAGTTTCATCGAATTTTTCAGAGGCAAAGGACACACCATTGTCCCTTCATCGCCTATAGTAGTGAAAAATGACCCGACGCTGATGTTTACCAACGCCGGCATGAACCAGTTCAAAGATATATTTCTCGGCAATGCCCCGGCATTTACGAAGCGTGCGGCCGATTCTCAGAAATGCCTGAGAGTGAGCGGCAAGCACAACGACTTGGAAGAGGTGGGACATGACACCTACCATCACACGATGTTCGAGATGCTCGGAAACTGGAGTTTCGGGGATTATTTCAAGAATGAGGCGATCGAGTACGCTTGGGAACTCCTCACAAAAGTCTTCAAGATAGATCCTGAAAGATTGTATGCGACTGTTTTCGAGGGTTATGACAAAGACGGCCTCAAGATGGATGAGGAGGCTAAACAGGCTTGGCTGAGGTTCCTCCCGGAGGATAGGATTATTCTCGGAAACAAGCACGACAATTTCTGGGAGATGGGAGAGACAGGTCCGTGCGGCCCGTGCTCAGAAATCCATATAGACTTAAGGGATAACGATGAAAGGGAGAAAATTCCGGGTAAGGATTTAGTGAACAAATCCGATCCTCTCGTCATTGAAATCTGGAATCTCGTGTTTATGCAGTTCAACAGAAAGGCGGATGGTTCTTTGGAGAAACTTCCTCACAATAACGTTGATACTGGAATGGGCTTCGAGCGTCTGTGCATGGCGCTTCAGGGCAAAAAGAGTAATTACGATACTGATGTCTTTACCCCGATCATCGATAAAATCGGTGAGATTTCCGGTCATAAGTATTCTGAGGCCGATGAAAAAATCAGAGTTGCGATGCGAGTTATCGCCGACCATATCAGAGCCATCACCTTCTGCATAGCGGACGGGCAGCTCCCGTCTAATGTCAAGGCAGGATATGTCATCAGAAGGGTTTTGCGCCGTGCGGTCCGTTATTCGTTCACTTTCCTGAACGTCAAAGAGCCGCTTCTCTACAAACTTGTCCAGACACTTGTGAACCAGATGGGTTCCGCATACCCTGAGCTGGCTTCGCAGCAGGCTCTTATAGAGAAAGTTATCAAGGAGGAAGAGGATTCATTCCTCAAGACTTTGGACAGAGGCATCAAACTCATGGATGATCTCGTCGCAAAAAGCAGAGAATCAGGCGAAAAGCTCATAAAGGGAAGCGACGCTTTCGTTCTTTACGATACATTCGGTTTCCCGATCGACCTGACCGAGCTTATAGCCAAAGAGAACGGGCTTGAAGTAGATCTCAAGGGATTTGAAGGTGAGCTTGCGAAGCAGAAAGAGAGAAGCCGCAACGCAGAAGCGAAGAAAGAGGGAGACTGGATGAGCGTAAACGAGGCGGAAACTTCTGTATTCACAGGATACGACAACACAGAAGAGAATGATGTCAAGATATTGAGATACAGAACTGTCGAGACAAAAGGCAAAAAGACTTACCATATTGTTCTCGACAAGACCCCATTCTACGCCGAAAGCGGAGGACAGGTCGGCGATACCGGTACGCTCACCGCAGAAAACGGAGAGGTTATCAATATCATCAACACCTTAAAAGAGAACGGACTCTCGATTCATGTGGCGGACAAGCTGCCGACAGATGTAAACTGCACTTTCTCAGCAAGAATCAATAAAGAGAAGAGACGCAATACAACGGCTAATCACAGCGCCACCCACCTTTTGGATTATGCGCTCCGCAAAATCCTCGGAACCCACATCGAGCAGAAAGGTTCATTTGTAAGCCCTCAGGTTTTGAGATTCGACTTCTCTCATTTCGAAAAAGTTTCACCTGAAAAACTCAGAGAAGTGGAGAGACTCGTCAACTCATTGATCAGAGCGGATCTGAAAAAAGAAGAGATGCGAGATGTCCCTATTGATGAGGCACGTAAGAGCGGCGCTATCGCCCTGTTCGGAGAAAAGTACGGAGACAAGGTCAGAGTCATAAAGTTCGGTGACAGCGTAGAGCTTTGCGGCGGAACCCATATCGAATCTACCGGCAAAATCGGACTTTTCAAGATCATCTCGGAAAGCGCAATCGCCGCAGGTGTAAGACGAATCGAGGCCACAACAGGGGAGAACGCTGAGTTCATCATGTACTCCGCAGAAGATACCATTCTGAGTATCAAAGATTTGTTCAAGAGCGCACCGGATGTAGTAGCAAGCATCAGGAAGGTGATAGAGGAGAACGACCAGTTCAAGAAACAGGCTGAGGAGATGCTCAAGGAGAAATCCGTCAGCCTGAAAAACAAAGCGAAAGAGAGTGTTCAGAATATCAATGGAATAGACGTTATCGTAATGAAAGGGATATTCGCAATGGATATTCTGAAAAACGTGGCGTTCATGCTCAAGAACGAATGCGCCAACACCGTGTTTATCGGAGCCAATATGCTCAAAGAGAAGCCGTCCATCGCTCTGATGTACACGGAAGATCTTGTAGCCAAAGGTTTCAATGCCGGCAAAGATATCCGTAGCGCCGCAAAATTCATCAACGGTGGCGGTGGAGGACAGGCTTTCTTCGCAAGTGCCGGCGGAAAGAACGCTGACGGAATAGACAACGCAATAGATTGCATCAAGGATATCATAAGCAAATAATAATCAGGTCAAGTGTTTATGGCGGGATTTCTGAAAAGGGACAGGCAAAGGGCGGAGAGCGACCGGACTCACGGAATAACTTTCGAGGACATCTTCGGAAGGTTACCTATCAAGAGTCTTGACCTCTATATGCTCAAGTCCTTTTTAGGTCCGTTCTTGCTGACATTCAGCATAGTTACCTTTATCCTGATGCTACAGTTCCTATGGCTCTACATTGATGAGCTTGTAGGAAAAGGGCTGGGATTCTGGGTGATCATCCAGTTTATGGGATGGGGAAGTTGCACCTTGATACCTCTCGCCCTCCCTCTGGCGACTCTGCTCGGTTCGATCATGACGATGGGTAGTCTTGGTGAAAACAACGAACTGCTTGCGATGAAGAGCGCCGGCATATCTCTTCCGAGAATACTCCGCCCGTTGATGTGGGTGGCACTATTTATCGTTATCGGAGCGTTCTTCGCCTCGAACAACCTTATTCCTGTAGCATACAACAAGATCTATACTCTCAGGGAGGATATAGCCAAGACAAAAGAGGAGATCAAGATTCCGGTCGGGGTTTTTTATAACGGCATTGACGGATACAACATAAGGGTAACCTCTCGAGATAAGAACAATCTGATGCACGGCATCATGATTTATGACCACAACAAAGAGAACGGCAACCGTAATCTTACACTCGCCGACAGCGGCAGATTCGCAATGACTCCCGACAAGAAAGGGCTTCTGATATCGCTCTACAACGGCATCAATTATCAGGAAGACAACAAATATTCATACGCTGATACGACGCTGAACCTGCAAAAAATCAAGTTTACCTATCAGCGGCTCGCAATCCCGCTCGAAAACTATTCTTTCAAGAAAAGCAGCGAGGGAAAATACAGTTCGGAGGTTATGGCGAGGAATCTCTCTCAACTTAAAAACGACAGAGACTCACTGCGCACAGAAGACTCTGTAGTAATTACCGCTCAGATAGTCAGAGCTATACGAGGAGATTCATTTTCTCATGCAGACCAATTGGACTCGTCGAGAAACAAAGGTTATACAGAGAGTTTCAAGCCGGAAGAATTATTGAAATGGAAAGACACGGAAGAAGAAAAGAGAGCATACGAAATAGCCGCATCCGCACTTAAAAGCGAAATACAGTCCTGCTCTTTCTATGAAGCTCAGATCCAACAGATTGAATATCCGTTAAGACGAAATATCATTGAGAGTTTCCGAAAATTCACACTCTCTTTCGCCTGTCTTATATTCTTTTTCATAGGTGCGCCAATCGGAGCTATCGTAAGAAAGGGAGGCATCGGTACTCCTGCCATCATCTCAATACTATTCTTCGTCCTCTACTGGGTTGTGGACATCAGCGGAAAGAAATTGGCCAACGACGGAGCGATTTCGCCTTTCATCGGTTCATTCATATCCACATTGATTCTTGTCCCTCTCGCATGGTTTCTGACATGGAAGTCTACGAAAGATTCAGCGATGTTCAATCCTGAAACATACTTCAAAGGGGTCAAGAACTTTTTTGCGAGAATGTTCAGCAAGGCGCAGAGAATCAGGCAACGTATGGAGTTGGAAGAGCAGAGAAGGGCGGCTGAAAAAGAGGACGCCGAATGGCATGCACGAGAGAATGCGCAAAAGGCCGAAGCCGATAAAACCCCTGAAAACATATAAACCTAAGGGAATTCAAGAGGCAAAACACAATGAACAAGGAGAATTTGAAAATAGTATATATGGGGACACCCGAATTTGCGGTCGCCCCATTGAAAGCTCTTTTGGACGACGGATACAATATCAAGGGAGTCGTTACTGTCCCGGATAAACCTAAGGGACGAGGACTTCAGATGTTTCCAAGCGAAGTGAAGAAGTTCGTCATGAGTCATAATGAAACCGTCTCCGAGGAGAGCAGGATTCCAATCCTTCAACCGGAAAAGCTCCGTTCCGAGGAGTTTCTGCATGAGCTTGAAAAACTTGATGCGGATCTTTTTATTGTCGTGGCTTTCAGGATGCTGCCTGAGGTTGTATGGAAAATGCCGAAGTTGGGAACTTTCAATCTTCACGGTTCTCTTCTTCCGAAATACCGTGGAGCCGCCCCTATCAATTGGGCGATAATCAACGGTGAAAAAGAGAGCGGAGTGACCACCTTCTTCATTGACGAGAAAATTGATACAGGAAGAATACTTCTTCAGGAAAAAGTTGCGATAGAGCCTCGTGAAACGATCGGAACTCTTTACGATAAGCTGATGGGAATCGGAGCCGCTTTAGTGGTAAAGACAGTAAAGGGAATCATAGACGGATCTTTGTCACCTGCCGCTCAAGACGAAACTGCCGCAGCTACTCCGGCTCCGAAAATCCATAAAGAGACCTGCGAACTACATTGGGGCTCCCCCGCCGAGAAAATTGATTGTCATGTCAGAGGGCTTTCACCATATCCGGGGAGCACAGCCATCCTAATAAAACATTCCGGCGAAAAAATAGATGTGAAAATCTTCATGACGGAACTTGCATCGGGCAGAAAACCTTTCGGCAAGGCCGGTTCAATAGAAATCGATGGCGGAAGAATGTTTGTGATGTGCGAAGACAATCCTCTTGAAATCACCGAGTTGCAACTCTCTGGAAAAAAACGGATGAAGACGGCCGACTTCCTCCGTGGCTTCCACGGTATTGAGGATTGTAGTTTCATGGTACTATAATTCAGGCTTAGTGATTACCCTGCAATCGTCATAGTATTATATGGCGTAATTATACAATAACGATTTAGAATGAACGAGAACCTTATAGTCATATTCGGTGACGGCGACTTCCCGACAAGAAAGGCAGCCCTTGACAAACTAAGAAGAGCCTCAGGAAAAAACGCGACTCTTATCGCCTGCGACCACTCTACTGCGGCACTTGTTAAAAGGGGCTTTATCCCGGATTATATAGTGGGAGACATGGATTCTTTAGGTACATCCTTCAAAAAAAGGTTCGCAGAAAAAATCCACAAAAACCCTGAGCAGACGACAAACGACCAGACAAAAGCCTTCCATTTTGCCATAAATCTGATAAAAGAAGGAAAAACAGGCGTTTACAATATCTGTTTTCTTGGAACTACAGGCAAACGAGAAGACCATACAATTGGCAATGTCTCGCTTCTTGCGGATTATGCGGAAGAGGCGGCCTCTTTAGAAAAAGAATTTTCGGGAACAAAGATCAATATCTGTAGTATAACTAATTACGGGATATTCAGACCTATTCTCGGAACAACCGTAATAGATGGCACGGTCGGTGATCCGATGAGCATTTTCGCTTTCGACAACACTCTGCGCATCAAATCAAAAGGGCTTGAATACAAAACGGACAACGTCAAATTCGATCTCTGGTGGAAAGCCACTCTGAACAAATTTTCCGCTGCCCGTGTTGAACTCAACTTCAGCCATCCGGCCAAAGCGTTATTATTCTTTCCTTTCTAAGCTCTACAAGAACATACCGATCATTGCCGCAGAAACCAATGCGACAAGAGCGGAACCAAGAAGAGCCTTGAAGCCGTACTCTCCGAGTATCGCCTGTTTGCTTGGCGCCATACCGCCGACTCCGCCTATGATGATACCGATTGATGCGAAGTTTGCGAATCCGCACAATACGTATGTAGCCATAATCACAGACTTAGGTGATGACATTACAGAATTCTGCAACATCTCGGTCAATGAACCATAGCCGATAAACTCGGTAAGGATCAGCTTCTCTCCGAGAAGTCTCGCCACATATCCCAAATCCGCCGAAGGCACGCCTATCAGCCAGATAACCGGTGAGAACAGATATGACAGGATGCACTGCAAAGAGAGGTCTGTATATCTTCCGTCTGAAACTGCGGCAAGCCAACGGTCGAATGCAGGGAAGCTAATGATATTCAGGATATAGTTCACACCAGCAATCAAAGCGTAGAACACAAGCAACATTGCGGCTACGTTCGCAGCAAGCTTCAATCCCTGGGTAGTACCTGTTGAAATGGCATCAAGGATATTGTCGCCGAGCTTCTCTTTAGAAACGGTAACTGTATTATCGATAGTCTCTGTCTCCGGTTTGAGAATCTTGGCCATCGCGATAGCTCCAGGAGCAGCCATAACAGAAGCGGAAAGCAGATGCTTGGCGAACTCAACAGTCATGACAGGATCACCACATCCGAGCATTGCGATATATGCGGCAAGAACTCCGCCACTCATTGTCGCCATACCAGACACCATGATAAGCATAAGCTCACTTCGGCTCATCTTAGGAATATACTCTTTGACCATCAAAGGAGCCTCAGTCTGTCCGAGGAATACGTTACCTGCGCATGAAAGCGACTCAGCGCCGGAAATGTTCATGACTTTTGTCATAAGCCAGCCCATAGCCCAAACCACCTTCTGGAGTATTCCGAGATAGAAGAACAAACTTGTAAGCGCCGAGAAGAATATGATTGTAGGAAGTATCTGGAATACAAAGATATATCCTATCGAAGTCGTATCCATAAGAGGGCCGAACAGGAAGTCTGAACCGGCCTTTGTCCAAGACAGGACCGCAACGAAACATTTTCCGAATACCTCGAAGAATGTCTGCACCGCCGGGAACATCAATACGCAGAACGCTATTACAAACTGCAACAGAAGAGCCATTCCGACAGTCTTCCAGTTGATTTTCTTGCGATCTGAAGAGCAGAGCCATGCGATAAACACTATCACTACGATTCCTAAAAGTCCTTTCAGAATCGAAACAATATTAAAGTTGATCTCTTTCTTCTGAAGAATTTTGGAGAACATCTCCTTTCTCTTCTCCAAAGCCTGTGCGGCGGAATCTTTAGCCGTCATAACCTTTTGTTCCTCAGATATTTCCTGTTTTACGGCATCAAGCTCCGCACTGACGGTAGCCTCCGCTCCGGCCACTTCAGCCTGTACAGCTCCAGCCGTCTCAACCACAGCCTCCGTCTGATCTTGAGGTTGCGCCGATGCTTTTGTAACCGAGCTGATCGCACCACAGATAAATCCGACGACGATTATCGTGAGCGCTATTTTCAGAAACTTCGGTCCCATAAAACCGAGTCTCGGTCCACCCTTTTTTGTGTTATTTTTCATCACTGGTATTTTTAGGTTTTCTTTTTACTGTCTTTTTTGTTTTCGCCCCTTTACCTCTCGTCAGCCCTTCTTCCAAATCTTCAAGAAGTCTCCGGATTTCCCCATCCAAATCCGCCGCAAGCTCATAGTTCTCATTCTCAAGAGCTTCCCTCAACGCCGTCTGAATCTTCTTTTCAGCAGAATCGGTCTTGACCGCAAATTTTTCAAATAGCGCCTCATCAATCATAAGCGGCGCATTGCACAATCTTGCGAGGGTTATACCATCCGCAAATGTCGCCACCGAACGGCTTTCTGTCTCCGCAGACTGGAATACAAGTTCCGCCGCATACTCTTTTTTTCTCCCGATTACTATTATGTTCACCTCACTTAGGCGTACTCCGAAATTCTGAAGATTAGAAGAAAATACCATCTGCAGAGGGGGAACGCCCCTCTTATAGCCAAGAACAGCGACAATAGCATTTGCCTCAGACCTGCTGAGCTTGATATTCAGAAACTTACTGTCCTTATCTTTTCTAAGAAGGAAAGAATAACTGCCACCGTTCATATCGGAGACAGTAAGCGCACCTATATTAAGCCTCAGTTTTGCCATTATTCTGCAAATTTAATAAAAACTCAAACAGCCAAGACT
>CAMGTS010000014.1 GCA_946062035.1 uncultured Bacteroidales bacterium | reverse complement strand
GCTGAATCAATCCTTCCGTCAGGTTCTATCGCCTTGGATCACGCATTCGGCGTCGGCGAATACCCAAGAGGAAGAGTCATTGAAATATACGGCCCGGAGAGCAGTGGTAAGACAACTCTTGCCATTCACGCTATCGCCGAAGCTCAGAAGTTAGGAGGTATAGCCGCCATTATAGATGCGGAGCACGCCTTCGACAGAACTTACGCAAAGAAACTTGGAGTAAATGTAGATACACTTCTTATCTCACAACCTGACAACGGTGAGCAGGCGCTTGAAATTACAGACAGCCTGATCCGCTCGGGTGCGGTTGATATCGTTGTTGTCGATTCTGTCGCGGCTCTAACTCCTAAGGCCGAAATCGAAGGAGAAATGGGAGACAGCAAAATGGGTCTTCAGGCAAGGCTTATGAGCCAGGCTCTCAGAAAGCTGACAGCCAACATCAGCAAGACAAACACCTGCTGCATTTTCATCAATCAGCTCAGAGACAAGATCGGAGTAATGTTCGGCAACCCTGAGACGACTACGGGCGGTAACGCTCTCAAGTTCTATGCGTCAGTAAGATTAGATGTCCGTAAGCTCGCCCAAATAAAAGACGGTGAGGATGCTACAGGCAACCGTGCAAGGGTCAAAGTTGTCAAGAACAAGGTCGCCCCTCCTTTCCGCAAAGTAGAATTCGATATCGTATTCGGTGAGGGTATATCAAAAATCGGTGAGCTTATCGACTTGGGAGTAGAACTTGATGTAATCAAGAAGAGCGGAAGCTGGTTCAGCTACAACGATTCTAAGCTCGCACAGGGAAGGGAGGCTGTAAAGCAACTTCTTAAGGACAATCCTGAGCTTGCGGAAGAGATTGAGACTCAGGTTCGTGAAAAGCTGAAATCGGTAACTGACTAATCTGTGATAGACAGGGCGACAATTGAGCGGGTCATCGAAACTGCGGACATCGTGGACGTGGTCGGTGACTTCGTTGCTCTAAAGAAACGTGGAGCAAGCTATGTCGCATGCTGCCCGTTTCACAACGAAAAAACACCGAGTTTCCATGTGACCCCACGCTTAGGCATCTACAAATGCTTCGGATGCGGAAAAGGTGGAAACGCCGTGAATTTCGTTATGGATCACGAGCACATGACTTTTGTCGAAGCGATCAAATATCTCGGCAACAAATACGGTATCGAAGTTGTCGACAAAGAAGAGAGTGCGGAGGATATCGCCACACGGCAAAAAAGAGAAGCGCTTCTGATCGTAAACGATTACGCACAAAAGTATTTTACCAACGCATTGCTGAATACTTCTGAAGGCAAGAATGTAGGACTTAGTTATTTCCGGGAGAGAAAGTTTTCCGACAAGACCATTGAGGAGTTTCTTTTGGGTTATGCGGATAACGGAAGAGACACATTCAGCCGTGCTGCTGTAGCGGCAGGATATAAAAAGGACTTCTTGATTGAGCTTGGATTGTCTGTACCTAAACGCAACTCGGCTACTAATCAAGGAGAGATTTCATACGATGTATTTTCGACTCAGCAACAAGATTCACCTGGACAATATACGGGGGAACTGAATGACCGCCTTTATGAAAGGGTTATCTTCCCTATTCGCGGCATAAGCGGAAGAGTTGTCGCCTTCGGCGCCCGCAAACTGCACGGAGACAAGAATATACCGAAATACATCAACTCTCCGGAGAACACGGTCTACACAAAAAACAAAACCCTTTACGGCCTTTATGAAGCCAAAGGGGAGATAGCCCGAAAACAGAACTGCTACTTGGTTGAAGGATACACAGATGTAATTTCGCTACATCAGAGCGGCATCAAGAATGTGGTGGCAAGCTGCGGTACAGCGCTGACAGTCGGACAGATACAGTTAATCAAACGCTTTTCGCCGAAAGTCACGATAATCTACGACGGGGATGCCGCAGGAATACACGCTTCCCTTAGGGGAATAGACATGTTCCTCGCTGAGGGTCTGAATGTCAAGGTCGCCCTTTTTCCGGACGGAGAAGACCCCGACTCCTACGCAAGGAGTCACACACCTGATGAACTCGAAAAATTCTTAGAGAGCGCCGAAGAGGATTTCATATATTACCAGCTCCGGACCCTCTCGCAAGATGCCGGCAACGATCCGTTCAAACTGAGCAAGATCATTAACGAAATGGCTCAGAGTATATCGGTGATACCTGAAGCGATAACCCGCAGCGTCTATTCCAACGAGACCGCAAAGAAAATGAACATTCCGCCTGAAAGTATATTGGAAAAAGTCAACGACTTACGCTCCAAACGTACCCAGGATGAATATTACCGGCAGAAGCGCACGGAACAGATTGAAAAAGAGCGTATTGAAGCCACCCAGTATTTGGCTGACAAACCTACAGGGCCGGTACGCAAAGCAGATAGCTCCACCTCTGTCAGCGGAAGTGTCACACCTGCCCTAAGGAAAGCGCAGGAAGAATTAGTGAGCGCGGAGAAGGACATTGTCTATTATCTGCTTAAATTTGGCGGCCAGACACTTAAGAACATGGCAAATGCCGTGTATGGCGCAGAAAAGACAGAAGAGGGAAGCGTCGCCGAATTTATCCGCTCCGAAATTGATGAGGACGGATTGGAACTTTCGGATCAGGCGTTAAAGAAGATATATGACGAATACTTCAAACTCGACGGGCCGTCCGACTTTGAAGAAATTTTGAAACACTTTGCGCAAAGCCCTGAACAGGCTGTATCAAAGAGCGTTATAGATCTCTTCATGTCGAAATACCAGCTAAGGAGCGAAAAGGTAAAAGAGTCGTTGACTGATGAGGTCACCGTCCTGCCCCAACTTGTTCCTAAGGCTATGTATATTTACAAGTCCAAAGTCGTAGGGTTGAAAATCGAGGAGTGCAAGGAGGCCCTCAAAAGTGCGGGTCTTACCGGCAATAGAGAGGAAGAAGATAAACTGATCATTGAAATACAGAACCTTAACATTGTTAAGATGGAGCTCATGAAGCTTTCTAACAAGAAAATATAGAGAGCTTCCTGTAATTTCGGGAATAGTCAGAGTCAGCTATAGCCGCTAAGCAAGTAAGCCCGGAAAAACCGGACAAAATTTATAGGATATTTATAGGATAATAGATAAGAAAAGATATGGAGAATAAGTTCAAAAGACATTTGATTACCGCGGCGCTGCCTTACGCCAACGGAAGCGTACACGTAGGCCATCTCGCAGGAGTTTATATCCCGTCGGATATTTACGCACGTTTCCTCAGACTGGAGGGCAAGGATGTTCTGTTTGTATGTGGAAGTGATGAACACGGAGTGCCTATTACATTCAAAGCCAAAGATTTGGGATGTACGCCACAGGAAATTGTAGATAAATATCACGCAATCATAAAAGACTCGTTCAACAGATTCGGAATCAGTTTCGACATATATTCAAGAACATCATCAAAGATTCACGAAGAGGTAGCGTCAGATTTTTTCCTGAAACTATATAAAGACGGCAAGTTCATCGAAAAAGAAAGCGAACAATACTACGATCCTGCGGCTAATGTTTTTCTCGCTGACAGATATATCGTAGGCACATGCCCGAAGTGCGGAGCGGAGGGAGCATACGGTGACCAATGCGAAAAATGCGGAAGCACTCTCAGCCCTGACGAGCTTATAAACCCTCACTCAAGATTAAGTGGTGAGAAGCCTGTCAAGAAGATGACAAAACATTGGTATCTTCCATTAGATCAGTATGAAGGATGGCTTAAGGAGTGGATTCTCGACGGTCACAAGGAGTGGAAGACCAATGTCTACGGCCAGTGCAAAAGCTGGATTGACGGCGGCCTGAAACCAAGAGCTGTGACGAGAGATTTGGACTGGGGAGTCCCAGTTCCTGTCAAAGGGGCTGAGGGAAAGGTTCTCTATGTTTGGTTCGACGCCCCTATAGGCTATATATCTAATACAAAAGAGCTTCTGCCGAACGATTGGGAAAAATGGTGGAAGAGCGAGGATACTCATCTCGTACACTTTATCGGAAAAGACAACATTGTCTTCCACTGCATCGTATTCCCATCAATGCTAAAGGCTTACGGTGACGGATTCATCCTTCCTGAGAATGTGCCGGCAAACGAATTCCTGAACCTTGAAGGCGACAAGATTTCGACCTCCCGCAACTGGGCGATCTGGCTTGAAGAATACCTTAGGGATTTCCCTGGACAGCAGGATGTTCTCAGATATGTCCTATGCGCAAACGCTCCTGAGACAAAAGACAATGACTTTACATGGAAAGATTTCCAAGGCCGCAATAACAGCGAATTAGTAGCCATATACGGAAACTTCGTCAACCGTGCCATGGTCTTGACTCACAAATATTTCGGAGGCAAAGTCCCTGCAATTCCTGAGAACGCACTGAACGATTGCGACAAGGCGATGATCGCTGAAATCCCGGTTATTGCAAAGGCGTTGACAGATGATCTCAACAACTATAAATTCAGGGATGCGGTCAAAGAGGCGATGAACCTCGCACGACTCGGCAATAAATATCTCACAGATACCGAGCCATGGAAACTTTTCAAGACTGACCCAGAAAGAGTTGCGGTTATTCTTAACCTTTCGTTACAGTTGTGCGCAAATCTTGCGATCGCATTTGAGCCGTTCTGTCCGTTCTCTTCAAAGAAACTTCAGGCGATGCTCGGCTTGGCTGCCGCAAATACAGAGGTCTGCCCTACAAGCAAAGTAGATGGTAAAATCAGCTGGGATAACCTCGGACGAACAGACCTTATCGAAGCGGGCTCGCTACTCAACCCTGCCGAACTTCTTTTCAGCAAGATTGAAGACGATGCCGTTAACGCTCAGGTTCAGAGGCTTGCAGAGATCAAAAAAGCAAATATGGAGAAGGCTGCCGCTGAAGCGGCTAAACTCGTCGAGCCTCAGAAAGAAGAGTGCACAATCGATGATTTCGACAAGATGGATATCAGAACCGCCACAGTCCTTGAGGCCGTAGCTGTCCCTAAGACATCCAAGCTCCTCAAACTCACGATTGACACCGGCATCGACAAGCGTGTAATCGTTTCAGGCATTGCGGAATACTACAAACCGGAAGAGATGGTGGGCAAACAAATCTGTATCCTCGCCAACCTCAAACCGAGAGTAATCAAAGGAATCGAGAGCAAAGGAATGATTCTGATGGCAAAGGACGCATCCGGAAAGATGCGCTTCGTAACTCCTCAAGAGACCCTCGCAAACGGAGCCACAATCGGTTAATTTATCGACAAGTGATTATACTCAATAGAGTAAAAGGGCTGACTAAAATTATTAGTCTGCCCTTTTTAGGTCTTCTATCATCTTGTAATATGGTTTAATTGCCAAAAACAGTTGGTAAAATCCTTGTAATCAACTATAATACAATAAGATATATCACCTTTGATGAAACCGATTTAATCAAAGGTGATTTTTATGTCAAAATGTCGAGTAGAAAAGTGCCCCCGATGTGGGGCGTTAAATGTCATTAAATGGGGGCGTCAGTGTGGCCATCAGAGGTATAAATGCAAGGTATGCGACAATGTGTATACTTATCGTAGAAAGGATGTGAGTAGCGCCAATAGGTTCGTGTGGTTTGAATGGTGGATTCTTAGAAAGCAGACAATTCCGCAAATAGCGGAATTGAGCGGACACAGCGAGCGTCAGCTGCATCGCTGGTTTGATGAATACCTTGAAAACTATCCTACTTGGCATATCTAAAGGAAAATAGTCAGAGCTACACCTGAAGGTTTTCACTATTTCCCTTTCTTTTTATAGTCCGTCACCAACTTTTTGGCAACATTACATTTTCGCCTTGAAGTGGAGAATAAGGCCAAAATATAGTACACGGGGTAATAAAAAAGTGGAGCGGTTAGAAAACCACTCCACTTATGCGCCTGAACAAGGACTTGAACCTAGGACCCCATGATTAACAGTCATGTGCTCTAACCAACTGAGCTATTCAGGCATTTCCTTTTGGGATTGCAAAAGTAGATTATTTTCTGAGAAGTTCCAAATCTTTTACGACTTTTGTTGAGGCTCATCGAATTTTAGGTAACTTTGTAGAGTATGGAAGAGTTAGACATCGCAAGAATTATCAAGAAAATCATTGTCACCGATGGGGAAATTATCCTCCCTTCAATCGGTGCGATCGAATTGCAGGATCTTCCCGCAACTTTTTCAGGTGACGGAAAGGTCATAAACCCTCCTTATAAAAAGGTCAGTTTCAACACCTTGCGATTTAACGATAACAACGCTTTGGCCAAGTGCGTCTCTGAGAACGGAGCAGTGACTCTTGAAGAAGGTGAGGCGATTGTAAGAGAATTCATCAACTCTGTCCGAACATCGATAGAACAGAGCAAACGATACGAAATCCGTGGAGTAGGCACTCTCGTCTCTTCAAAGACAGGCGGTATCGAGTTTGAGGCCGCCCCCTCTTTCGAAATCGTATCGGACTCTTTCGGGCTTGGAGCTGTTACCATTGAGGAACAGACGGATGAAACCACTGTCCAGCAAAACGCCCCTACCGATGCTCAAGACACTGACACTCATTCAAATACGATAGAGGTTATAGCCGAAACAGAAAAGACCGAGCAAGCGAATCTCGAAAACGAAACAGCAGAAAAAGATGCGCAATCACCTGTAAATCAGACAAATACAGAAGTACCTGAAAGCTCTGAAAAGCAAACCGAGCAAAATCCTGTATCACAAAATATTACAACTCAGCCTAAAGTCCAGGAAGGGCAGGAGAAATCAGACTTGCAGACAGCAAAAAAAGATTCAGAAAGTTCGAAAAAGAAGACATGGCTGTTAGTTGTCCTCTGGATCTTTATAGTCCTGATTTCGCTGATGATTATCGCTCTCCTGATATATATATTCAGAGAACCTCTCAGACCTGTTTTGGAGAAACTCCTCTATAATTCAGAGCAGCTTAAAATCATGCATTATAACCTGTAGTGCTGCCATTATTGACCGCAAAACAATACGTAGCCCGTCTCGTCCTACATCTTCTTTTTCAGGCCTATCGCACAGAGGATAGCTCTTTTGATGCGTTTGCGGCGGCTGTAGCGGACAGATTGCCCCACCGCATAGGCAAGGGTCTGGCGCGGTTCAAGCCCTCTGAGAGCTGAGTATAATTTGACTACAGTCGAAAGCAACGCTATATCAAAACCGAGATGCCCCATCTCTTGGGCGAACTTTTTCTCGTTCTTGTTGCCGAAAGAAGCTCTATTCAGGTCAATCATGGAGAAATGCCACTTACCGTCCACTATCTTATATAGAATATTCTCCCTATTGAAATCACCGTGAATTACTCCTTTCCCGTGAAGTTCAGCGGCAAACTTGGAGAACTCCGATGCAAAACCATGACATTTGACAAGTTCATCATCAGAACGCTCATCATAGTTGATAAAATCCGCAACAGGCTTATAGTCGGAATACACGCAGACAAAGCATGACAAATCAAGCAAACCGCCTTTATAAGATTCAACATAACCGACAGGTTCGGGCACTTCGAAGCCCATTTTCAGAAGTTCTAATGAATATTCATAAGAACGTCTCGCCTTCGTCGGTCTTAATACAGAATAGACTAATCTGTTGAACAAAGATGGTTTTCCAAAAATCTTGACAACGACACGACGACCATTTGCAACAGTCTCCTCGACCCTGTTCCGTGCATTGCGATAGACAGTTCCATGAGAATAATTACTGTCCAGCACAGTCTTTATAAAATCAGTAAGATCGGCATATTTAGGATTTACGACTACTCTCATATCGTAACAAATGTAATCAAATATTCGCAGACCGGAGCGGAACAAGAAGTTTCCGCCATACAAAAAAAAGCAGCCCGCACTCGCAGGCTGCTTTCTAAAGTTCATTTCGAATAATTCTACTCTTATTAATTAGTAGAGAACAACACAACGGTTAAGCTTGTTAGGCTTGTACTCGTTGATACCGCCACGGTTGTTGAGTTCTATTCTGTCCTTATCAATACCCTCTTTTACGAGAATGTCAACAACAGCATCCATTCTCTTCTGAGCAAGTTTGTTGTTTGTATTAGCTGAACCAGTTGCGCTGTCAGCACTACCCTCAAGAGTAAGCTTGCGTGATGAATCTGCTTTCTTGAAGCCCTCTGCAAAGTTCTTAATGTTCTGAACTGAAGCTGCATCAAGAGTAGCTCTTCCGATCGGGAAGAACACAGCAACCTTTGAAGGAGCAACGACATCCTTACCCTTTACGATAACCTCTTTTGCAGGACGGTTGTTAGCCTCGTCAAGAGCCTTCTTAAGGTCAGCGTTCTTAGCGTTAGCAGCTGCAAGAGCATCGTTCAAATCCTTGATCTTGTTGTTGTAAGGAGTTACATCAACAGCTGCGTGAGCTCTTGAGAACTCTCTGTTACGGAAGTTGTAAGCAAGACCGAGTGATGCAGAAGCGATATATTCCTGACGTGAACCGCCAACCTCGCCTTCAAAACGCTGGTTTACATAAGCCATGTTGATATCTAAAGTAAGATCCAAAGCCTGAGTAAGACGGAACATGTTGTAGATACCACCTGTTACTGCAAGTTCGTTGTTTCTGTTGCTTGAGCCGTTAACTTTGTGCTCAGAAGCGTTCCACATCCAACCCATACCTACATAAGGAGCGATATCCCAGAATCTGTCAGCTCTGTAACCGCCGATAGCGTTTGAAAGATTCCACATGAAGTCACCGCGAACCTGGTTCAAGTTCATCTTCTGCTCATAGCCATTCTCATATCTGTCAGTAACGTAAGGGTTGTTCTGGCTGAAAGTCATACCTTTTGCCTTGATACCATAGTATCCTACTCTTACACCGACAGAAGGAGTAATCCACTTACCTACATAAGCCTGAACAGCTGGTGCAAGTCTATCCTGGAAGTCCATCTTAGAATCGTTCTCTCCCATATAGTAGTTTACGCCACCGGCAACGCCAATGAAGACATTGTCGAAGAAACGATTAGTCTCATAAGGACCTCTCTTTGTCTGAGCTTCATTGCCTCTTACAACCTGTGCAGAAGCTGAAGAAACAGCGACAGCGCAAATAGCGACTGCCATAAATAATTTCTTAAAGTTCATCTTAAAAAAGTTTATAGTTAATAA
The DNA here is from genome assembly GCA_946062035.1 of uncultured Bacteroidales bacterium. Taxonomy (GTDB): domain Bacteria; phylum Bacteroidota; class Bacteroidia; order Bacteroidales; family UBA932; genus Egerieousia. Next base: position 4,283 of record CAMGTS010000014.1, on the reverse strand, counting down.
TTTAAAATAATTTATCCTTATTATCTGTCCTATTCGCTGTCAGAATAGGATATAAGCCATCCGCAAAGTTAAAAATATTTTCTCAAATCAGATGCACAACAGATATTATCTACAATTATTTTTCAGGTACAAGCTCCACCAAAGCCCTGTTATTGTCGTTAACAAGCTGTTTAGCCATATTCTGAATGCTTTCAGCTGTTACAAATTTGTCAATATCTTCGGTTGTTGACTGCATATCCACACCTTGCCTATAATAATCTGTTATGAGGTTCATCCAGTAACCAGGATTCTTCTTGTTTTCCGGAATCTGCTTTTTAAGCATCTCTACTGTCTTGGTCATCTCCTCTGAAGTCGGGCCGTTAGACGCAAGATCATTCAATCCGGCATACACCTTGTCAATCAGACCCTGAGCCTTTTCTAATTGTGTCTGGAACATTACCTGGAAAATGTAAAGCGGCTTCGGCTGAGGGTATATAGTCCCACCGACAGAAGGAGAATATGTTCCGCCGTCCTCCTCACGGAGTGAAGCGATATATCTCATTTCAAGCACATAGGACATCGCACTGAGCCTGAGATTATTCTCTTTGTTATATTCACTATCTCCAGTGTAAAGTATCGCCGCATAGACATTAGGGTTCTGCATCTTCATTGTCTTGACATTATCTGTCACCCCTTTGGCAGGATAAAGATTATGGTCTACTATCTTGTGCTTTCCGTCCTTCTTGACAGGAAGTGAAGCGATATATTTCTCTATCAAAGGTTTTATCTCATCCGTCTTGAAATCTCCGCCTATAAAGACTTTCGCCCCCTCAGCATTGCCGAACAAAATTTCATTGCCCTGACGGACCTTTTCCGGGCTAACCTCCTTCAACATTTCGCTATTTATGGTCAAAGCCCTCTTGCTACTGTTGTTCATGACATCGGAAAGCATGACCTGATATTTGAACTCAGGAGAACTCTCGATATTTGCGGCGATTGCTACCAACTGGTCATAGGAATTCTTGAACTCATCCGGCTCGCATCTCGGCTGCGTGAACTTCAAATATGCAAGCTGAAGCATTGTCTCAACATCCTTTGAAGAGCTCCGTCCGCTCAATCTGCTTGTAATATCACCGAGATAAGCTGACACGCTGACCTGTTTACCGGCAAGCATCTTATTGAGCTTTGACTGAGAGAACTTCGAAACTCCGGCATTTTGTCCGATGAACGCCATGACATTATCCTCGAAGCTTGGCAGGAGTTCCTGTGGCAGGATTGACTTTCCTCCTTCCTGATAAAGAGAGAAAGTTACCGCATCCTTTCTCAAATCATTCGGATAGAGATATACCTTTACGCCATTTGAAAGGGTAAGTACCTCAGTTCCAAGATACCCCTTTTCGCTCTTGACTATTGAGCCGGCCTTAACCTGTCCCTCAGCGATCAAAGGCTCCATAACTCCTTCGTCCTCAAGAGGTTTAATTTCTTTTTCAAAAGCAGACTTGTACGCAGCGGAAAGTTCGGCCTCCGTAGGAGCTACTTCGCCCTCCTTCTGAGGACCTGAATAGATGATAATATTGTCTGTCGGACGTATGATCTGCTTGATAGCCTGATTCAAAGCATCAACATTAACCAAAGAAGCATACTGTTTTACGACTTCGTTCATATAAACAGGATCTGCAACAGGCTCATTGTCAATGAAATTGTTCACACAGGCCATTGCATAGGTTCTGTTAGTGCGTGTTGCGGCGGCGTCAGCCATAGCCTGATAGCGTCTCAGCAAAGAAGCCTTAGCACGGTCGAATTCGCCCTGGGTAAAGCCGTATGTCTGAATCTGTCTCAATACGGCCATGATCCCCTCCAATGCCTCAGACGCCTTGTCATTGACCATGCAACCGACAAAAAAAGCCTCCAGACTATTGTTAAGAGAAGTAACAGAGCCGGACGCTGAAGAGAACTTCGCGCCGGGAGCCTTTGACGCATCATCCAATCTTTCGTTAAGCATTGATGCTATCAGGTCTTTCATCATACCATTGAGGACACCCAATCCCAAACTGTTATACTCTTTAGGCATTTTCTCCTGCTTGATTAAAATCATCAGATTCTTAGCCACAAGCTCAGGATCCGTGAATATCATATAGTCAGGAGCTTCATTACCCGGAACAACTATCTTTTCTTTGGCAGGTTCAATTTCCTTCTTCGGCAGAGCACCGAAAAGTTCCTTGATCTTACCCTCAACATATTTCACGTCAACATCACCCGCAACGATAATCGCCTGGTTAGCAGGATAATACCAAGTTTTATAAAAGTTTACGAGTTCCTGAGGGTCAAAGCTCTTCAGGCACTCTTCATCACCGATGATATTGCAGTCGGCGTATTTTGTCCCCTTAAAGATAACCTTGAACATCTGCTCCTGCTGACGGCGCTGCGCCGAATTGCCGCTACGCCACTCTTCGATGATAACGCCCCTCTCTTTCTCTACCTCAGCGGGATCATTGGTGACAAAAGCCGCATCGTTCAACAATATTACCAAAGCGGTATCAACCATAGCCTTGCGGTCCGTAGGAATTGCATTCAAGGTATATATCGTTGACTCCACACCTGTCATGGCGTTTATGTTAGCGCCGAAGATAAGTCCATTCTTCTCCAGGTATGACATCATCGTATTGCCAGGAAAATCACGGTTTCCGTTGAAACACATGTGCTCAAGGAAATGGGCAAGACCTCTTTGGGCCGGAGTCTCCTGGATCGCTCCGACATCCGTAGCTATATAGAATTCCGCTCTATGTTCCGGATTTGCGTTTTTGCGGATATAATAGGTAAGGCCATTATCAAGCTTGCCTATGACAAGGGTAGAATCGTTTTTTACCGCTTCCTGCGGATTAAGCAGGAACTGAGCGTAGGATGCAGCGCTGCAAAAAAATACAAGTAACAGTAATGAAATAAATTTCTTCATAAATCACGTTTGTCTATTAATCTGTAATGCAGCGACGCCCGCCGCATTTCCGCAAATATAACAACTGAAGTCGTGGTCAGAAAAAACGTACCGACTTTTTTTCTGCCATGACGCCGGCCCATGTTTTTTATAGGAATTTGCGCTACAATAAAGATGCCGCAGACCGCAGAATTGTTGCTTAAATGTAAAAGATTTGGATTTGCCGCGAATATCGCTATCTTTGCACCCCGCTCGGAGAAGTCTGCAAACTCTCCCGGGCAGTATTAACCAATTAAATTAAATTTAACGAGATGTTAAAGAATTACGAAACCGTTTTCATTGCAACTCCCGTTTTGTCTGAGGCTCAGATGAAGGAAACGGCTGCCAAGTATCTCAACCTTATCAAGGAGAACAATGGCACAGTTGTAAATGATGAGGATTGGGGTCTCAAGAAGCTTGCTTACCCTATCCAGAAAAAGACCTCGGGCTTCTATCATCTGATAGAGTTCCAGGCAGAGCCTGCATTTATCGATAAGCTTGAGACACAGTACCGCAGAGATGAGAGAATCATCAGATTCCTCACTTTCGCCCTGGACAAGGACGCTGTGGCTTACGCTGAAAAGAGAAGAGCTAACTGGGCTGCAAAGAAGAACAGCACAGAGGCTGAGAAAAAAGAAACCAACGAGTAATTAGGAGGAATTATCATGGCACAGAGAAATGAAGATAACGCAGGTATCCGTTACCTGAATCCGGTTACCGTAGAAGTCAAGAAGAAGAAGTACTGCCGTTTCAAAAAGGCCGGCATCAAGTACATCGACTATAAGGACGCTGAGTTCTTGAAGAGATTCCTCAACGAGCAGGGAAAGATCCTTCCTCGCCGTATCACAGGTACATCTCTCAAATTCCAAAAGAAAGTGGCTCAGGCTGTAAAGCGTGCTCGTCACCTTGCCTTGCTGCCATACGTTACTGACCTTTTGAAATAATAAGGAGGAGATAATATGGAAGTAATACTTAAAGTTGATGTCCGCAAATTGGGACACAAGAACGATATCGTTAAGGTAAAGAACGGTTACGCTAACAATTATCTTTTCCCTCAGGGTCTCGCTATTCTTGCGACTGAGTCCGCTAAGAAGCAGCTCGCTGAGACTATGAAGCAGAGAGCCCACAAGGAGGCTAAGTTTGTCGCTGACGCTCAGGCACTCGCTGATAAGCTCGCAGGTGTAAAACTTACAATCAAGGCTAAAGTCAGCGGTACTGGTAAGATTTACGGTTCTGTTAACAATATTCAGGTCGCTGAAGCTCTTGCAAGCGCAGGTTTTGATATCGACAGAAGAAAGATTGATATCAAAGAGGGTGACAAAGTCACTGAGAT
>CAMGTS010000013.1 GCA_946062035.1 uncultured Bacteroidales bacterium | reverse complement strand
AGCATTTAAGATATAGAAAACTAATGCGCCCATTGAGCGCATTAATATAAAATCCTGTCTGCTAAACTATTAGTTATCAGAGATATCTTTCTTAACATCCTTGATGGCGTTCTTGACTTCATCGCCGCCAACTTCATTTTCGATTCCCTTTACACCATCCTTGAAGTTTTTCACACCCTTGCCGATTCCTTTCATGAGCTCAGGAATTTTCTTTCCGCCGAAAAGAAGGAGTATCACAAGTGCGATGACTATAATCTCGCCCATTCCAAGTGTTTGAAATAACAGAAGTTTCATATACTTATAAAATTTTAATTCGTTTTAACCGCATGGAGGTCTAACCCGCGCCCGCCAAGTCCTGCAAGTTAGTTATTTTTCTCTTCCTCCGTAAAATATGGGGCGATCTTATCCAAAAAAAGTTGAGGCAGCCTTACGGGAATCCTTGTAACCGAATCTACCATACAGAGGACAACCTTGCCGGTGCAGACCAACTCGCCTTTCTGGTTATAGATCTCCTGATCCACAAAAAGTTTGGCATGAGGCCATTTTTTTATGGAAGACACTATCGTCAAAGTATCACCCATCCTTGACGGGGTTTTATAATGAAGCTCGACCGACACTACCGGAAGCATGAAACCGTTCGCCTCCATAACTTCTATAGGCAAGCCCACCTTTTTCATCATCTCATTACGCCCGCACTCAAAATACCTGATATAATTCGAATGATGGACTATAGCCATCTGGTCTGTTTCATAATATCTGACAACCAAAGATGATTCTGATTTCAACATATCTGTAAAGTATTATCTGTTAATCCAAAGGAGTTACTGTCACTGTCTGTTTTACAATCCGTTATCTTCTGTGTATCCTTGCGATCTCCCCTACCCAGACAACAATAGAGGTAAGCGCAAATACCACCAGCACAGTCCAGAATGGGATCGGCACAGTCCTGAACGCCCTCCCGCCTATCATTATGATAACTATCTGCAAAATAAAGATAACCGTCGCGATCGTTATAAACGACCTGTTTTTGGCAAGTCCGTGAAACGCAGAATGGGAAGTGCCCAACGCCCTAGCATTGAACAAGTTCCAGAATAGCATATACACAAACAGCGTAAAGAACAATGTCAGTTGAGGGAATGTCAGCCCGCTTTCATTTCCGTCAAACAAGTCCGCCCCGAAATCGCAAAGAAAACCGAAATATTTATCAGCGAGAAGGAACACAAGCGCAGCTATGAAAAAGCCAACGCCATAGCCGATAATTCCCCGCCACATTTTCTTGGTTATTATGGAATCCTCGATCTTGCGGGGCTTCCTGTTCATCACCTCAGGGTCCGAAGGCTCTGTCGCAAGCGCGATAGCGGCCAACGTATCCATTATCAGATTTACCCAAAGAATCTGTGTGACCGTCAGCGGCATTTCCACTCCCACCATCGGACCGACAAGGGCTATCAACAAGGCGGCGACATTTACGGTCAATTGGAAGTATATGAACTTCTGGATATTGATATAGATTGAGCGTCCCCACTGGACAGCCGATACAACGCTCGTAAAGGAATCGTTCAAAAGGATAATATCGCTGCTCTCTTTTGCGACCGCCGTTCCGCTGCCCATAGCAAGTCCGACATCAGCATAGTTCAAAGCGGGAGCGTCATTCGTACCGTCGCCCGTAACCGCTACAATCTCTCCGCTTTTCTGAAGAAGTTTCACCAATCTCATTTTGTCAGAAGGTCTTGCCCTCGACATGACCTTGATTTCCTTTATCCTTTCAACAGCCTCTCCATCAGAAAGTTTCTCAAATTCCGGCCCTGTTATGGAGTTAATCCCGATTATATCTTCAGGCTTCCAAAGCCCGCTCTGACGGGCTATTTCGACCGCTGTCAAAGATGTGTCACCCGTCACAATCTTAACCCCGATACCGGCTTTTACACACTCGGCCATCGCCTTAGGAACATCCTCTCTTACAGGGTCTTGTATTGACACAAAACCGTCATATACAAAGTCTGCATTATCGAGAAGCGAAGTTATCAAAGCCGATGGAGAGGCGGATTTTCCGTCATTTTCATTTTCCAGACGGGATACATCCTCCGCAGAAAGTTCATAATGGGCGAAAGAGAGAGATCGCATTCCCTTTTGCTGGTACTCCGCTATTTTAGCGAGTTCATCTTTTTCCGAAAAAGCGTCGCCTCTCCCCTTGTCGAGGTTGCATATCCCACACTTGGATACAACGATTTCAGGAGCGCCTTTCAAAAACAGAAAATACCTTTTAACGCCATTCACTCCTTTTTCAGAGCCATCAACTTGACCGCCAATTGTATAACCTTTCCACGTACTCATCGTCTCAGGCGGAACAGCGCATAGCGTCGCCATATATTTTGTCTGCGAGCTGAATGGCAATCTGTGAATCTGTGCAACCTCATTTCTGATGGCCGAATAGTCGAACCCTTTTGATTGCAGATAAAGCAACAAGGCCCCTTCTGTCGGATTTCCTATGACTTTGTCACCGTTCAGAAAAGCCGTGCTGTTGCAGGAGATCCCCGTCGCAAAGAGAGAATCGGCCTCCGCGGAGCAGAAATGGACCTGCATCTTATTGAGAGTCAAAGTCCCTGTCTTATCGGTACAGATAACCGTAGTCGCTCCCATAGTCTCGCAGGCGTGCATCTTACGGACCAAGGTGTGCTGAGCGGTCATCTTCCTCATACTGTATGCAAGACTCAACGCAATGCTCATCGGAAGTCCCTCAGGAACAGCCATGACTATAAGCGTAACGGCGATCATGAAAAACTTGATCAGCAAGGTGATATTGTGTGCGCTCCAAAACGGGGCGGTAAACTGGCCAAGGATAATATCCCTTGCACAAAGTATCAAGAATGTCAGAACTGCGATCCAGATGCCGACCTTGCCTATCATCTTGCCAAGTTTTTCAAGCTGACGGCTCAAAGGTGTAGCTACGCCTGTAATTTCACTCGCCTGACGGGCGGTTTTCCCGATTTCAGTAGCATCTCCCACCGCAACGACTTTATACACAGCATCACCCTCACTTACGGTCGTGCCTCTATAAAGTTTGTTAGGAGAATACGCCGTATCGAATTTATCTACTTTCTCCGCCAGTTTTGTGGAAGGCTTGGACTCGCCATTGAGCGATGATTCATTGACCTTTAGCTCGATACATTCACAAATATCTCCGTCCGCAGGAATCTCATCGCCGGAAGCGACAATAACATAGTCCCCGACAACAACCTCTGTCTTAGGTATCTGCATTACGACAGAGTTACCGTTTTCATCCTCTCTGATAACCTTTACAAGGGTCGTGTCGCTAAGTTTGTTCAGAATATCGAACTCCTTACCCGCCTTGTATTCATTGATGAATGATATGAAAGTCGCAAGAAATATCGCGACAATAATTCCCACACTCTCAATGATGGAGGATTCTTCCGAGAAAAAACCTATCGCAATCGAAACGGTAGCCGCCACAAGCAAAATCTTGATCAGCGGGTCGTTGAACTTTCCAAGAAACAGCCTGACCCAACTCTCCCGGTTTGCAGGGGTAAGGACATTAGAGCCGTATTTTGTACGGCTCTCAGCGACTTGCTCGTTATTTAAACCTCTGTAGCTGTTCATTAAGGCTCTTCAGTTTTTCCGTCGCATCCGCCTGCTTCTTTTTCTCAAGCTCAACTACGGCGGCAGGAGCGTTGCTTACGAATTTCTCGTTCGAAAGTTTCTTTTCAACACCTGCAAGGAACTTCGTATATCTTTCAATCTCAGCGAGTATCTTTCCTTTTTCTTCCTCAGCGTTAACCTTAAGAGGGATAAAGAACTCTGCCGTAGAGACGAGGAAGTTCATGCCCTGCATATCAGCGTCAAACGCCTTGACAACATTCACCGCACCGACATTCGCAAGTTTCGCGATTATAGGGACCATAGTGCTGTCAAACGGAAATTTGACATATAGCTCTACCGGCTCTTTCGGAGAGATTCCCCTGCTCTGACGGATATTTCTGATATTCATAACCGTCTCCGCCGCAGAGTCGAACAAGCCAAGAACCTTTTCAGAATATTCAGCCGGCTGCGGCATCATCTGAAGCATTATAGTCTCACCCGGCTTGCGCTCCTCCATGTTCTGCCAAAGTTCTTCTGTGATAAACGGCATGAACGGATGGATAAGTTTCAAGAGAGAGTCGAAGAAACTCATTGTCTTATTGAAAGTCACAGCATCTATCTTCTCGCCGAACGCAGGTTTGACAGCCTCAAGATACCAGGCGCAGTAGTCATCCCAGAAAAGCTTGTAGACAGTCATGGTCGCATCTGCGATTCTGAATTTCTCAAAGTGGTCATTTATCGCCTCGACAGCTTTATTCAACTTATTCTCGAACCACTCCGTAGCCAATTTAGACGCAGCAGGCTGTACGGCGTTCTCATCGACCTCCCATCCTCTTGTCAGACGATATGCGTTCCATATCTTATTGCAGAAGTTTCTGCCTTGCTCAACCTGGCTCTCGTCATAGAAGATATCGTTGCCGGCACTTGAACACAGAAGCATTCCTATACGCACCGCATCGGCACCGTATTTTGCGATAAGATCCAGAGGGTCAGGGGAATTACCAAGCATCTTAGACATTTTACGGCCCAACTTATCACGGACTATACCTGTAAAATACACGTTCTTGAACGGGAAGTCACCTATATATTCGTAACCCGCCATAATCATACGTGCCACCCAGAAGAAAATAATATCCGGACCTGTTACAAGAGTCGCCGTAGGATAGTAGTATTTGATCTCCTCATTGCCAGGATTGTTTATTCCGCCAAAGAGAGTTATAGGCCAAAGCCATGACGAGAACCATGTATCAAGAGCATCCTCATCTCGTCTAAGGTCGCTCAGCTGCAATGAATTATCACCGCTTTGCTCACGTGCTTTCAGGAGTGCGCCGTTCTCGTCCTCAGCGACAGCAATCGCCGTCGAACCATCCTGCGCCGTATAATACCATGCAGGAATGCGGTGACCCCACCAAAGTTGTCTGCTGATACACCAATCCTGGATATTTTCAAGCCAGATACGGTAAGTGTTCTTATACTTTGCGGGAACGAACTTGATGATATCGTCCATGACAGGCTGTAACGAAATATCGGCGAAGTGCTTCATGCTGACGAACCACTGCATCGAAAGACGTGGCTCTATAGGCACTTTCGTACGCTCGCTAAGTCCCACATTATTCACATAATCCTCAATCTTCTCCATCAGCCCGGCAGCCTCAAGATCCTTTGAAATCTGCTTACGTACATCGAAGCGATCCATACCGACATACATTCCCGCCGCCTCGCTAAGAGTTCCGTCCTCATTGAAGATATCGATAGTATCAAGGTTGTGCTTCTTGCCAAGCATATAGTCATTCTTGTCGTGAGCCGGAGTGACTTTAAGACAGCCCGTACCGAACTCCATATCGACATAGCGGTCCTCAATCACCGGAATCTCGCGTCCTACGAGAGGAACTATAACTTTCTTCCCCTTAAGCCACTCATTTTTAGGATCTTTAGGGTTAATACACATAGCGGTATCACCCATAATCGTCTCAGGACGAGTGGTTGCGACTACAGCATAACGTTTCTCAGGATCTCCGACCACATAATACTTAAGGTAGTAGAGTTTGCTCTTCTCCTGCTCATATACAACCTCATCATCGCTGATTGCCGTGCGGTTGCAAGGATCCCAATTGACCATTCGGAGACCTCTGTATATAAGCCCTTTATTATATAGGTCTACAAAAACCTTCTCTACAGAGCGGGAACGTTCCTCGTCCATTGTAAATGCCGTGCGGTCCCAATCGCAGCTCGCTCCCAATTTGCGAAGCTGCTGAAGGATAAGTCCGCCGTGCTTTCTTGTCCATTCCCAAGCATGCTCAAGGAACTGCTCACGGGTGAGGTCTGTCTTCTTTATTCCCTCAGCGGCAAGCTTGCCTATAACCTTCGTCTCTGTTGAAATAGAGGCATGGTCAGTGCCAGGAACCCAGCAGGCGTTCTTACCGAGCATCCTCGCCCTACGGATAAGCACATCCTGAAGCGTGTTGTTCATCATGTGACCCATATGAAGCACACCCGTCACATTTGGCGGGGGAATCACTATTGTATATGGTTCTTTATCATTCGGTTCCGAGTGGAAAAATTTATTTTCAAGCCAGTAGGCATACCATTTATCCTCTGTCTGAGAAGGGTTGTATTTTGCAGGAATCTCCATAAATCAAAATTAAAACACGTTCCTATGTAATTATGCCCGATTTTCGGTCGGGTGGCAAAGTTAATAATTTATTGTATCTTTGCCCGAATTCATTTTTAAATTAAACGGTAATCAATGGACGAGAAGAACCAGTTGAACATAGAGCTCAATGCAGAGGTCGCAAAGGGCGCTTATTCCAACTTTTCAGTTATTTCCCATTCGGCGAATGAGTTTGTCATAGATTTCCTTTCCATGCTGCCTGGCATGCCAAAGGCTCAGGTTATCAACAGGATAATCATGACTCCCGAAAATGCGAAAAGACTTGCCATGGCATTGAAAGACAATGTCGCTAAGTTTGAAGCGAAATTCGGCGAAATCAGAATCATTAATGAGGGGGCCCAGACTCCTAATATTCCGACAGGATTTAACAATTCCAATTTACAGTCGTAATTTTTAAAATCAGAAGATATGAGTAAAGAATTTAAGATTGTAGTCTTAGCCAAGCAAGTTCCTGATACAAGGAATGTTGGCAAGGACGCAATGACCCCAGAGGGAACAGTTAACAGAGCTGCGCTTCCTGCGATCTTCAACCCTGAAGACATGAACGCACTGGAGCAGGCTCTCAGAATCAAGGATAAATTTCCCGGATCAAAGGTTTACGTCTTGACCATGGGACCTTTCCGTGCGGCTGAAATAATCCGCGAAGGCCTTTTCCGTGGTACAGACGGAGGCGTTCTCCTTACAGACCGCCGTTTCGCAGGTGCGGATACTCTCGCTACCTCATATGCGATTTCACAGGCTGTCAAGAAGATGAATCCTGATATCATCGTTGCGGGAAGACAGGCCATCGACGGTGATACCGCACAGGTAGGACCTCAGGTTGCGGAGAAGCTCAACATTCCTCAAGTTACATACGCTGAGGAAATCACTGATATAGTTGACAATAAGGTAACCATCCTCAGAAGACTCGAAAGAGGTATTGAGATCGTTACATCAACTCTGCCTTGCCTTGTCACGGTTCACGCTACCGCAGCGCCTTGCCGTCCGCGCAACGCCAAGAACCTCCTCAAATACAAATATGCAAGGACCGCCAACGAAGAGAAAGATCCTGCAAATGAGGGTAAATATTTGATTTCTACAGAAGAAAAGCCATACCTCAGCATACAGGAATGGACTGTTGACGATGTCGGAGGCGATCCTGACAGCTACGGTTTCGCCGGCTCACCTACCAAGGTAAAGAAAGTTGAGAACATCGTATTCAAGGCTAAGGAGTCAAAGAGAATCACCGGTTCTGACGAAGACATCGACGCTCTTATCGGAGAGTTGATGGCAAATCACGAGATTGGTTAACAAACAGAAAATCAGAAAGTATGAATAATATTATAGTTTTTACCGAAACAGACGGCGGAAAGATCTGCGATGTAAGCCTTGAGCTTCTTACAAAAGCGAGATCACTTGCCGCACAGCTTAATGTTGAAGTTCATGCGCTTCTCATTGGCAGCAACGTAAAAGGACTTGCAGCTGAACTTTATAAGTACGGAGCGAAAAAAGTTATTTTGGCTGATGATCCTCGCCTGGAATTCTTCCGCACACTCCCATACGCCGCCATTACAATCAGCGTATTCAACGAAGAGAAACCTCAGATCGCACTTTTCGGTGCGACGACAATAGGTCGTGACCTTGCGCCAAGAGTTTCAAGCGCACTCCACAGCGGTCTTACAGCAGACTGCACATCGTTGGAGATCGGAGATCACGACGATAACAAGACAGGAAAGAAATACACTAACCTTCTCTATCAGATTCGTCCTGCATTCGGAGGTAACATCATAGCCACTATCGTAAACCCTGAGCACAGACCTCAGATGGCTACCGTTCGTGAGGGCGTTATGAAAAAAGAGCCTCTCGCAAACCCTGTAGAGGGCACAATCCAGGAGGTTAACACTTCAAAGATTCTTGTTGACAGCGACTTTGCGGTCGAAATCGTCAAGAGGGAAATCGAAGAGAGAAAGATTGATATCAAAGGCGCACAGCTTATCGTTGACGGCGGATATGGTGTAGGAAGCAAAGAAAACTTCAAACTCATATTTGACCTTGCGAAAACTCTCGGCGGAGAGGTCGGAGCAAGCCGTGCGGCGGTTGACGCCGGTTTCGTCGAGAACGCACGTCAGATCGGCCAGACGGGTGTTACCGTAAGACCTAAGGTTCTGATTTGCGTAGGTGTAAGCGGTGCCATCCAGCATAAGGCAGGTAGGGACCAGAGCAAGATAATTATCGCGATCAACAACGACCCTGAGGCTCCGATCCATAAGATTGCAGACTACTCTATCATCGGTGATCTCAACGAGGTTGTTCCGAAACTTATAGCATCATACAAGAAGCAAAGCAAATAAGGAGGAGATACAATGGCTAATTATTATAAAGACAATTCGGATTTAAAGTTTCAGCTCTCTAACCCCCTGATGAAGAGGATTGTAGAGCTAAGAGAGGACAACTATAAAGATTACGGCAAGTATGATTACGCTCCAAAAGATCTTAAGGATGCTTTGGACTCATACGACAGAGTCATGGACGTTGTCGGTGAGATTTGCGGTGACATTATCGCACCTAACGCAGAGCAGGTCGATTTGGACGGCCCTGTATGCAAGGACGGTAGAGTCACTTACGCTGCCGGCACTACAAAAAATCAGGAGGCTCTCACCAAAGCGGGTGTATATGGCATAGCTCTTCAGAGAGAGTACGGCGGTCTGAACTTCTCGACTGTTCCTTATGTTATGGCTGAGGAGCTTGTGGCAAGAGCTGACGCAGGTTACGCAAACATCTGGGGCTTGCAGGACTGTGCCGAGACTATAGCTGAGTTCGCTTCTGAGGAAATCAAGAAAGAGTTCCTCCCACGCATCTATAACGGTGAAACTTGCTCTATGGACCTTACAGAGCCTGATGCAGGTTCAGACCTTCAGGCAGTAGCGCTCAAGGCATCTTGGGACGAAGCGAAAGGTATGTGGATGCTCAACGGTGTCAAGCGTTTCATCACCAACGGTGACGCTGATATCAAGTTGGTTCTCGCCCGTTCAGAGGCTGGCACGACTGATGCCCGCGGCCTTTCATACTTTGTTCATGACAAGAAATGGGGAGGCGTGACCGTAAGAAGAATCGAGAACAAACTCGGTATCCACGGCTCTCCTACTTGCGAACTTGTATTCAACAACGCACCTGCTAAGATTGTCGGTGAGCCTAAGCTCGGTCTTATCAAATACGTTATGTCTTTGATGAACGGAGCACGTCTCGGTGTGGGCGCACAGAGCGTAGGTATCTCAGAGGCCGCATACAGAGAGGCTTTGAAATACGCTAATGAGAGAGAGCAGTTCCGTAAGAAGATTATCGAGTTCCCTGCTGTCGTCGAGATGCTCGGAATCATGAAGGCGAAACTCCAGGCTTCACGTGCGATCCTTTACGAGACTTCAAGATTTGTTGATGTTTACAAATCACTCAACGCTCTCGTTACAGGTGACAGAAAACTTACACCAGAAGAGAGAAAAGAGCAGAAGAAGTACTCTAAGCTCGCTGATATGCTTACCCCTATCCTGAAGATGACAGCTTCCGAGTTCTGTAACCAGAACGCATACGACGCCATTCAGGTTCACGGCGGTAGCGGTTATATGAGAGAGTACCCTGTCGAGAGACTCTACCGTGATGCGAGAATCACCACTATCTACGAGGGAACATCACAGCTTCAGACTGTTGCGGCTATCCGTTATATAACCAACGGTTCATACCTCGCTCTCATCAAGGATTATGAGGCGGTACCGTTCTCAGTAGCGGCAGAAGTCGAGGCGGCTTGTCCGGGTGCGACTAAGAGATTGGAAAGCGTAAAGGCTAAACTTGTCGCAATGACCGCGCAGTTCGAAGAGGCTGTTGCGATGGTTGCCGATAAGGACCCTGAGTACATTGATTTCCAGGCACGTAAGCTCTGCGAGATGGCAGCGTTCATCATTGAGTCTTACCTGCTTCTCAATGATTCTATGAGATGCGCCAACTTCGTTGATTCAGCCGAGATCTTCACCAATAAGAGTGAGTCTTGGAACAACGAGCGTTACTCATATATCAAGAATTCAGATCCTGAGACAGCCCTTGCCGCATTCAAGAACGTAAAGGGCGATTTGGATAAAGTTTACGCAGAATAATTTTACAGATATGGCAAACTACAAGACCAAGCTCAACAAGATCAAGGCATTCGCATTCGATGTGGATGGCGTTTTCACAACGGGAGACGTAATGTGCCTTCCTGAGACCGGAGACCTCGTAAGAACATTCAATGCCAAGGACGGGCTTGGTCTGAGGATTGCCTATATGAACGGATACACTATTGCGATAATTACAGGAGGGCAGAGCGATTCTATCGAAAAACGTTTTTGGCCTACTCTCGCACATGAAGTTTACATGGGCAAGAGAGACAAAGCGCCTGTCTTCTTGGAATTTTGCAAAAAGTATAACCTTGAACCTGAAGAGGTTGCGTATATGGGCGATGATCTTCCGGATATTCCCGTACTGAAGTTATGCGGGCTTGCCGCCTGTCCTTCGGATGCGGTTCAGGAGGTCAAGGATGTATGCGACTATGTGTCGGAATATCCCGGCGGAAAAGGTGCTGTAAGGAATCTCTTAGAGCAAGTCCTTAAACTTCAGGGCAAATGGATTCTCAACCCGCCTGAATACGAAAAATGGAGAGAAGGCAAGGAATCCGAATACAGAGAGGTCTATAAGACAAAAGGCGGTGGCGCATAATCTACTACAACAAAGGCTTAACAGTAAGCGCATTATACTCGCCTCAGGCTCACCGAGAAGAAGAGAATTGCTCGGAGAACTTGGGGTTGATTTTATATTGGGGAGGGTCAAAGACTACGACGAAACCTACCCTGAAAATTTATCGGCATTCGATGTGCCCCAATACATCGCAGAGCAAAAAGCCCTTCACTTCGACGGGGAATTACAAGAGGGTGATATTTTAATAACCTCAGATACGATAGTGATTCTCGACGGACAGAAGTTAGGCAAGCCCGCTTCTCACAAAGAGGCTTTTGACATGGTAAAGAGCTTGTGCGGCAAAACTCACAGTGTCGCAACTGCGGTGTGTATCAAAGATTTACAACACAGTATCTCATTCTCAGACAGGACAGATGTCACATTTTCAAACCTCAGCGATGATGAGATAGAGTGGTATATAGAAAATTTCAAGCCATACGATAAGGCGGGAGCTTACGCAATTCAGGAATGGATCGGCCTTGCCGGGATTGAAAGCATAAGAGGCAGCGTCTATACGGTTATCGGCCTGCCAGTACAAAAGCTGTACAAAGAGCTGCTTGCATTCTGATATAGAAAATATTACACAGAACAGGCCTATCCTCTGACGAATTCAAATACTATCGAATCAAGTGCTTAAGAATCAAGTACTTAAGAAAACCTAAAATCAATATACAGGAACATGAGACAGATACTGATTACGATCGTCACAGCACTTGCGGCTCTAACCGCTTGCACAAATTCCAATAAGAAGCTGACAGAAAGCGAAACGCTTGAAACGTTGAAGGACTCTTTAGAATCCGTAGTCAAAGAGTATCCCGGAGAAATAGGAATAGCACTTATAACAGACGACGGAGCTCTTCTGACTGTCAACAATGAAGACAAATATTCACTGATGAGCGTGTTCAAGCTGCATCAGGCGATTTCCCTCTGCCATCTTTTCGAGAAGCGCGGCACCTCGTTGGATACAGTTATCAATCTGAATCTCAAAAAGCTAAATCCGGACACATGGTCACCTGTGCTGGAAGAGCATTCGGGAGAATGGCTGCAAATTTCAGTAAGGGAGATGCTTCGCTACACATTGACGCAAAGTGACAACAACTTAAGTAACTACCTGTTTGACAGCATCCAGAGTGTATCGGATGCCGATAAATTCATGGCGACGATTATGCCGCGGGACTGCTTTAAGATGGCCGTTACCGAGGCTCAAATCTGGAGCGACCACTCCCTGAGTTTCGAAAATCACTCTTCTCCATTAGCGGTGGCGATTCTCTTGGAAAAACTTTTCAACGAAAACATAATTTCACCCGAACATAAAGAGTTTATCTGTACTACCCTCGCCGAGTGCAAGACAGGTGACAGGATCGGAGCACCATTGGCCGGCAGGGACAGCATAACAGTCGCTCATAAAACAGGCTCAGGGTACAGGTACGACAGCGGAAGGCTGATGGCACACAACGATGCCGCCTACATCACACTCCCTGACGGAAGCCACTATACTCTCGTAGTATTCGTAAAGGATTTCGGCGGGACAAACCAAGAGGCCGGAGAAGCCATATCACATATCTCTGAGATCATATACTCGACGCTTTACGCAGAGTAAAATAAACTGCAAGCCGAACGCATTGTAATTTGGTTACATTTGCTATTGGAATCAGTCTGAGGATGGAGACTGAGTGATATTTGATATGAAAGATGCTATTGAGATATTGGAACGTAAGGGGGTCAAGCCTACGGTCAACAGGGTGTTGGTCATGAATGAATTATCAAAGATATCCCACCCTATCAGCCTTGCGGACTTGGAGATTTCGCTGAGCACGATGGATAAAGCGAGTATTTTCCGGGTATTGAAGCTTTTCTCAGAAAAGGATATAATCCATGTTATCGAAGACGGCAGCCGCTCTCTGAAATACGAGCTTTGCCCCTCAGAGTCCCATCACCATCTAACCGATCAACATGTTCATTTTTATTGCGAGAATTGCAAGGAGACCTTTTGCCTTGAAAACGAACATATTCCCATGATTAAGATTCCGAAAGGGTTCCGTCTGCACTCCGTCAACTACATGCTGAAAGGGCTCTGCCCGAAATGTAATAAAGGCGTGTAGCCACAAAACACGCATTACCGTCAAGCGACAGGGCATTGAAGCCACTATATGGAATTTTTCAAAGAAAGTACGCCCGAAGCCGCTTCAAACAGCACAACACCTTCATCCACAAGCATTCTCAACACCTTTATAGCCATATGTTCTGATTCTGGAGTTGCCATTGCCTGAATCTCAGACAGCGTTGCGTTACCCGACTTTATTCTCGCAAGGATTTTTCCTCGAAGTTCCGCCTACCCACTAACTGTTGCGCAGAGAGGTAAGTGTTCTTGTTGGCAAGGTCCATGAT
>CAMGTS010000012.1 GCA_946062035.1 uncultured Bacteroidales bacterium | reverse complement strand
GATATTGACATCCATTTCCTGCGGGTTTACTTCGAAAAATATGAAATACGCAGGTGAGTAACCTTCAGGAATCAGATTTGTATATCCCTTAATGACAGCACGATAGAATGCCGGATTGCGGAAGTAACGTCCGTTTGCGAAGAAGAACTGGTTACCTTGGCTTTTCTTGGCGCTTCCTGGCTCCGAGATGTATCCGTGAAGTTTTACTACGCTTGTATCTACATGGATATCAATGAGCTGTTTGGTTGCGGCTATGCCTCCGGAATCCGCTATTCTTTGTTTCAGGGTTCTTCCTGCCGGAAGTGTGATGACCTCTTTAGAATTATTTATGAGTTTAAATTCAATATCCAATCTTGTGAGGGCTACTTTCATGAACTCCGAAAGTATATGACGATACTCGGAGCTATCTGACTTTAAGAACTTTCTGCGGGCAGGAATATTATAGAAGAGATTCCTGACTGCGATATTACAACCTGTCGGGCATGCGGTCTCCTCTATCTTTTCCATTACAGAAGCCGCAATATGCAGCTCTGTCCCGATGTTTTCACCCGCCTTGCGTGTCTTAAGGGTCACATCGGAGCATGCCGCTATGGAGGCGAGAGCCTCTCCCCTGAAACCGAAGGTGGTGAGCTTTTCCAGATCCTCGACGCTCTCTATTTTGGATGTAGCGTGACTTAGGAAGCAGATTTCCGCCTCCTCTTTAGTCATGCCGCCGCCATTGTCGGTTACCTGAATTAATGTTCTGCCAAAATCGGTGATTATCAGGGTGATAGAAGTTGCACCCGCATCTACGGAGTTTTCCATAAGCTCTTTGACGACAGATGCTGGGCGCTTGACAACTTCGCCGGCGGCAATCAGATTATAGACGTTTGCCGGAAGAACCTTTAGCATTGCACTATTAGTTTACAGGAACTTTCATCGCCTCGATAAGAGAAGAGAAAGCCTTTGAAAAATAGAACAAGGCGACAAGGATAGCCGCAATAAGAATATAGACAGCGATTCTTCTTGTGTTTGAATAAGCTCCGTCTTTCCTTTTTACGCCACTTCCCGCACGTTTTCTAAAACCTTTGCTCACAATGGAGCCAGGTATATAATTTCCTTCCGCATCACGTTTCGCTACGCCCTGCTCTAATTTGTCCTTTTCAGGATTATAGTAGGTAGGGGTGTAATTGAAAACTCTGTGCGCCGGAAGGTGAAATAACTTAATTCCCATAGTGCTGCAAATTTAACTACTTTTGCACTATGAGCAAACTTAGAATAGGAAACGGTTACGATGTACATCTGCTTGCTCCCGGGCGCAGGATGGTTCTCGGTGGGGTCGAAATAGAGCATTCAAAAGGGTGCGTGGCGCATTCTGACGGCGATGCTGTTATCCACGCCTTTTGTGATGCGCTTCTCGGGACGCTCGGCCTTGGCGATATCGGGCATTTTTTTCCGGATACATCGGACGAATTCGCAGGAATAGACAGCAGGATTCTCTTAGAAAGGACATATTGTTATATCTTGAAAAAAGGGTATAGACTGGTAAATGCTGATAACACGCTTTTATTGCAGAAACCTAAAATCGCTCCTTATATCGCAGCAATGAGAGAGTCAATGGGAGCTGTCATAGATAGTTGTGAGGCGAATTTTGACTTTGGCGACAGAGAGACTTTAGAGTCAGGGAAAGAGCGGATCGCTGTAAAAGCCACAACAACAGAGGGTGCGGGATTTGTCGGAAGAGAGGAAGGGGTGGCATCCTATAGTGTGGTTTTAGTCGAGAAATTCCGATAAAAATTTGTCGGAAAAATAATTTTGCTTACTTTTGCAGCCCATTGAGATATGGTGTAATGGTAGCACAAGAGATTCTGGTCCTCTTAGTCCTGGTTCGAATCCGGGTATCTCAACTACGATGGCGCGGTAGCTCAGCTGGTTAGAGCGCATGATTCATAATCATGAGGTCTCCAGTTCAATCCTGGATCGCGCTACGTCGGTTACGGGAGCGATTGAGAATATTCGATTGCTCCTTTTTTATTTGCCTTTTATCTGACAGTATTCATGAAATTAGATTCACCACTCAAGGAACAGTACGGAAGAGACAGACGTTCAATTTTGAAAGCACAGCGTGCGGCGCAGGAGATAGCGTTCGCCCCTTTTGTTTTTCAAGTAAGCAGAATGATGATAAAGCTCGGAGTGTTGGATGCTTTGGCGGATAATCCTAAGGGGCTTACTTTGGATCAGATTGTAGGGCAGACATCTCTGTCACGTTATGCTGTAAAGGTTCTTGTTGAGGCAAGTCTTTCAATAGGGACGGTTATGGTCAACAATGATATCATTAAAATCACCAAGACGGGATTCTATCTTTTGAAAGATAAGATGACAAGGGTTAACATGGATTTTTCGAATGATGTCAACTACTTGGGACTGTTCAATTTGGAAAAGGCTCTTGTCGAGGGTAAACCGGCAGGTCTTAAGGTCTTCGGAGAGTGGCCCACGATTTATGAAGGGCTCTCTTCCCTTCCGAAAGGTGTGCAGGAGAGCTGGTTTAATTTCGATCATTTCTATAGCGACAGTTCTTTTGAAGAGGCTCTCGATATTATTATGAGAAACAATCCCGCAAGGCTCTTGGATGTCGGCGGAAACACCGGGCGTTTCGCCTTGCAGTGCGTCAGAAGGTCTTCTGATTTGAATGTTTTTGTGATGGATCTTCCCCAACAGTTAGAGATGCTTAAAAAGAACATTGCAGGGGCCGAGGGGGCGGAAAGAATATCACTTTTCCCGAATAATGTATTGGGAGACAAAGCTTTTCCAGAGGGATTCGATGTCGTATGGATGAGCCAGTTCCTGGACTGCTTCAGCGAGGAAGAGATATTACATATAGTCAGCAACGCTAAGCGGGCCTTGAATAAAGGAGGACATCTCTATATCATGGAGACTTTCTGGGACAGGCAGAAATATGAGGCGGCAAGCTATTGTCTGACAATGACTTCTGTCTACTTTACAGCCATGGCGAACGGCAACAGCAAGATGTATCATAGTGAGGATATGATCAGCGTCTTGGAAAAGGCCGGCTATCACATTGACAACATTTACGACGGCTTGGCTTTCGGCCACAGTGTATTAGAGTGCTCGTTGTAACAGCGAGATCTACTCAATCGACCATTCGGTAGAACCGTCCTTGTTGTCTTTCAGCTTTATGCCGAGACTGCCGAGGGTGTCGCGTATCTTGTCGCTCTTTCCCCAGTCCTTGTTAGCACGGGCCTCTTTTCTCTCGTCTATGATGAACTGCATAAGGCCGTCAATGGCGGCGTTCTTTCCGCTGCCGCTGTCTGATGCTACGGACTCTGACTCATCGTACAATCCGAGAATATCGAATACAACTTCGGAGAACAGTTTGCACACCTCTTCCTTTTCTCCCTTTGTCAATTCTAATTTACCCTCTTTTGCGATGTTTACGAGCTTTACAAGCTCATAGAGATATGAAATCGCTATCGGAGTATTGAGGTCATCACAAAGAGCGGAAAATATGTTCTCCCTTATTTGTGAAAGTTTGGATGTCGTATCGATTTTTTCTCCAGGAACAGTCTTGCTCTGAACTGCCGAATCTTTGAGTTTTCCGGCATCTTTTACAGCGAGCATGAGTCTCTTATACCCTTTTTCAGCCGCCTGCAATGCGCTATTGCTGAAATCGAGAGTCCCGCGATAGTGTGCCTGCAATACGAAGAATCTGACAGTCATAGGAGTATACGCCTGTTCGAGATTAGGATTCGTACCGTTGAAAAGTTCGTCCAAAGTGATGAAGTTTCCGAGAGACTTACCCATTTTCCTGCCATCTATGGTGATGAGGTTGTTGTGCATCCAATACTTGGCTCCGCACATTCCTCTTTCCGCATAGTTTTGGGCTATCTCACATTCGTGGTGAGGGAAAAGAAGATCCATTCCTCCTCCATGAATGTCGAACTCTTTCCCAAGATATTTCTCTCCCATGGCCGAGCACTCGATATGCCAGCCTGGAAAACCGTCTCCCCAAGGTGATGGCCAGCGCATAATATGTTCAGGCTGAGCCTTTTTCCATAAAGCGAAATCCGCAGGAGAGTGCTTGTCCTCCGTTCCGTCCAACTCTCTTGTGTTGCTGATCATGTCGTCCAATTTACGGCCGCTGAGAATACCGTAATTGTACTGTTTGTTGTATTTGGCGACATCGAAGTAGACGGATCCGTTGCTGATATATGCGAACCCTTTCTCCAAAATCTTCTTGGTGAACTCTATCTGCTCGATGATATGACCGGAAGCGTTGGGCTCGATGCTTGGAGGAAGCACGTTCAATTTTGTCATAGCCTGTCTGAAATGGACAGTATATGTCTGCGCTACCTCCATAGGCTCAAGCATTTCCAGTCTTGCTTTCTTTGCGATCTTATCCTCGCCCTCATCTGCGTCGTGCTCCAAGTGGCCTACGTCTGTAATGTTTCTGACATATCTGACCTTATAGCCGAGATAACGGAAGAGCCTTGTAAGGACATCGAAAGTGATACCGGGTCTTGCGTGGCCGAGGTGTGGATCTCCGTAGACAGTCGGTCCGCAGACATACAATCCTACCATTCCCGGTGTTGTAGGGACAAACTTTTCCTTCTTTCTTGTCAGTGTATTATATAGCTCAAAGTCTCTTTTTATCTCTGCCATAGGTCATAATTCAATCCATAAGAGGTATTGCCGGACAAATTTAGTGATTTGTTTCAGGAAGAGATATTTTGAGTGCGACTATTTCCGTCGAGAAACGGTCATCTCCGTCTTTTGTCTTGTATTTGAAGTATTTCAATCGTCCGATGACCTCGACGAACATTCCCTTTTTGATCTTCGAAAAATCAGGGAGAGTTTTTGAACTCCAGGCGGATATACTATGCCAAGAGGTCTCTTCTCTGAAGCTCCCGTCCTTTAATTTGAAAACTTCATTTGTGGCTACCGGAAAACGCACTATAGAAGCGCCGCTCTCCATTGTCGTAATCTTAGGCTCGCTTCCTACTATCCCTGCGATTTCAACTTTGTTTACATTTCTTTCCATATCGTTATGTTTTGGTGTCGCAAAGATGAAGGGTTGAGTCTCAGGAAGCCGTAGAGTATTCGTTTATAGCCGATTATATCCGATTTTAAACGATTACGGACGGATAGTGTACCAAATGGGTAAATCACTATCGCAAGATTGTAAAAATAATCATATTAACTCTTGACAATCAGACTGTTTGTGGAATAATCACGAGATATGTCCGTTACCTTCACAATCGGTAACGACCAATTTTGGTGAGATTAAGTGAGAAAAGCGGCAGAGTGTATTGAGCGGAGTTTAATGAGCATTGAACCGACGCACTGGATATATGCCAAAATGTTGAAAATAACAGGACTATGGAAAATAATGACCGAAGAAACGGAAAGGCGGGTATAGCGGAAAATCACGACACTTATGTGGGGTGCGGATGTGCGGAAAATGATGATGAATACAGGACATGTCCGGTATGCGGAGGTAGAATAACAGGGAGAATAGACAAAAAATTTTGTTCGGATGACTGTAGGTCGTATTACAATAACCGACTCAGGAGGCAGACGGTTAAAAGCATGGGTAATAGCAACGAAGTCAGAAACATAAGAAAAAGCGTCTTGTGGCTCGCAAAATCGAATGCGACTTTTTTGCTAAAAATAGTATCTGCTGTAAGCGGTGTCTGTAAAATATTGACTAAATTCGTTTCGTTATGAAACGTATATTTTTATTGGCAGCGACACTGTTTTCAGTCGTCTTTTTAAGTTCTTGCGTAGAACAGTCGGGGAAATATAAAGAGTTGCAGGCTCAACTTGATTCACTTCAAGGCAGTTACGGAACCCAGAAAAATCAGTTGGACGAGATTTTCGCCGCACTTAATGAAATAGAGAGCGGTCTTACATCTATCAGAGAGAGTGAGCAGATTCTTTCTGTAGAGGCTACAAAAGAGAATGTTCCTGAAAATCAGAAAGAACACATTCAATCGGATATATCGGCCATCCAGAGTGCAATCGAGCAGTATAAAGCAAAAATTGATGAACTTAAGAAAGACAGTAATATCAAGTCGATTCAGTTTAAGAAAAGGCTGAACGCAATGCGTCAGGAATTGGAGGAAAAATCCAAGATTATTGCGGATCTTTCGACTCAATTGGCTGAAAAAGAGCAGATCATCAAGGCTAAGGATGAAAAGATAGAGACCTTGGACAAGGTCGTCGCAGGTCTTCAGCAAGATGTCGAGACGCTCAGCAGCGAGGGCGAGGAGATGAAAAATACCATTTCATCACAGGATAAGCAGATTTATTCAGCCTACTATATAGTCGGAACCAAGGATGAGCTGATAAAGGTAGGAGTCCTTACAAAGGGAGGTCTGTTCAAATCTTCAAAAATCTCTTATCAGGCTGAAAAAAAGGCGTTTATAAAAATAGACTACAGAGAGGTCTCTACTATAAACACTAATTCTGCAAAGGCCAAGGTGATCTCTATCCACCCTAAGGGAACCTATGCCGTAGAGCAGGTTAATGGCGAATCGGTTCTTACGATTTCAGATCCCGAAAACTTTTGGGAGCAGACGAAATATCTTGTAATTCAGGTTCAGTAAGAGGATTTATATGACTCAAAATGTGATTTTTACCCCTTTTGACAAAAAGTGGGGCGCTCCCGCTTTCGACAAAATCAAGGAGAGCGACTATCTTCCGGCCTTTAGAGAGGCCCTGAGTGACGCTTATAAAGAGGTAGATGCTGTAATTAATAATCAGGATACTCCCACCTTTAAGAACACAATCGAGGCTTTGCATTATTGCGGAAATAAGTTAGACATAGTTTCGGGAATCTTTTTCAATCTGAACGAGTGCCTGTCCTCAGAGACGATGCATAAAATCGCTGAGGAGATTTCTCCCGAATTGACAAAATTGTCGCTGTATATCGGTTTCAACGACAATTTGTTCAAAAAGGTAAAATTTATCTGGCGGAAACGAGGCAGACTCAATTTGGATATCGAGGAGTTTCGTCTGCTGGAAAAAACTTACAAAGGTTTTTTGGAGAATGGCGCGAATTTGCCGGAGGATAAAAAGAAGGAATTGTCGAAGATTGTCGAAAAGCTCTCGCTGCTGAGTCTGCAGTTCGGAAAAAACGCTTTGGATGCCACCAATGAATTCATTCTTACAATAACTGATGAATCTGATTTAAAGGGACTTCCAGAGTTTGCGATAGAGGCTGCGGCGGCAGAGGCGGAAGAGAGAAAAATAAAGGGTTGGGTGTTTACCTTGCAGGCACCGAGTCTGAACGCATTTCTGAAATATAGTGAGCGCAGAGATCTGAGAGAAAGAATCTGGAGAGCCTCTTCAACGAAATGTGTTTCGGGTAAGTTTGATAACACTAAGATAATCAAGGAAGTACTCTCTCTGAGATTAAGAAGTGCGAACATACTCGGATACAAAACGTATGCGGCCTATGCTCTTAGGAACAGGATGGCGAAAAATACCCGGAACGTCAATTCTTTCTTGAGCCGGTTGCTTGAGCGTTCCCTTCCTTATGGAAAACGTGATGTCAAAAGAATAGAGGATTATGCACGGAAATCCTTAAAAGACAGTCAGTTCACTCTAATGCCATGGGATTTTGCATATTGGGCTGAGAAACTGAGGGTAAAGAAATATAATGTAGACGACTCTCTGCTCAAACCGTATTTCAAACTTGAGAGTGTACAGAAAGCCTTGTTTCTTTTGGCGGAAAAGCTTTATGGCCTGAAGTTTATAGAAGCTCAGCAATTCCCTGTGTATCACAGAGATGTAAAAGTGTATGAGGTTTTCGACGCTAAGGGAAAAGAAATGGCTCTGTTCTATGCTGACTATTATCCACGTGCGAGCAAAAGCGGAGGTGCCTGGATGACAAGTTTCAGAGAGCAAGGTGTGAACGCATCAGGAAAAGAGGAACGTCCTTTGGTGTCGATAGTCTGCAATTTTACGAAGCCGACAACCGAAAGTCCCTCTTTATTGACATTCGGAGAAGTGACTACTGTTCTACATGAATTCGGCCATGCGCTCAACGGAATACTTGCTGAGGGTAGGTATTCTTCACTGACCGGAACAAATGTGGCCCGTGACTTTGTAGAACTTCCGTCGCAGATAATGGAAAATTTCGCGACAGAAAAGGAGTTCCTGAAACTTTGGGCGAAACATTATAAAACGGGGGAGGATATCCCCGATGAACTGATAGACAGGATAATACGCTCCCGTAATTTTAATAGCGGATATGCCTGTGTCAGGCAGTTGACATTCGGCATTACCGATATGGCATTGCACACTTTGACGACTTCACATGAGGGGGATGTCTTGGAACTGGAGCGCAAGGCGAGGAAGAAGTGCGATATACTTCCGCAAGTAGAGGGGACTGCGTTCATACCAAGTTTCACGCATATTTTCGCAGGTGGATATTCAGCGGGATATTATTCTTATAAATGGGCGGAAGTGCTTGAGGCTGATGCATTTGAACTTTTTAAGAAGAAAGGCGTTTTCTCGAAAGAAGTTGCGGAGAGCTTCAGGAAAAATATCTTGTCACGTGGAAATATCGAAGATGCCGATGTGCTTTACAGGCGTTTCAGAGGCAGAGATCCTAAGATAAACGCACTTATGAAAGCGCAGGGGATGGGGAGAAAGCTTGTTTAAGAGTGCAGGATGTGGGGGTGGAGTCAGTGAGCCTTGATTGTTATAATGTCCCGCAGGGATGTCGTATAGTTTCCGGAAAGATGCTCTCTTTTCATCTCCCATTTCTCTTCCCGCGGTTCTTCGGAATGGTGGTTGTAAACGGCTGATTTGCCTTGAATCGCAAGATGCAATTTGTTGCGCCCGTATTTACGGTTTACTTCGTCTAACAGGTTGCTTATGTTCTTCATTTTTTCGTAGTTGCTCTCTACGAAGATGTTCTGTTGGATATGGCTTTCCGGAATAATGCCACTCAATATGACACCGGCTTTTTTGTATTTGTAGCCTCCTTTGAAAATTTCCTCCAAAGCTTTGACGCTCTCTTTTACGATATCGACAGTTGAATTTGTGGCTTCTGGAAACTCAATAATGGCGGCATTGTCATATTGGGGCAGATCTTGCCGAAAATAGTTGGTCGTGATATAGACTGTGACAAACCGTGCGGCAGAGTGCTGCTCCCTGAGTTTTTCTGCACACGATGCGGCGAAATTAGAAACGGCTATGCTCATTTGTTCCTTGTCGCTTACCATGTCCCCGAAACTTCTGCTTGTCGTAATGCTTTGTTTATCAGCATGCCTGTCGATTTCAACAGCGGGCTTTCCCAAAAGCTCGATATGGGTTCGCAGACCGTTTATCCCCATCTTCTTTTTTACCTCATAGGGTGAAATCTTTGTAAAATCGTATGCTGAGAGAATCCCTTCTGACAAAAGTCTCTTGGAACTTCTTCTTCCAATACCCCACACATCGCCTATATCCATGAGTTTTAGGGCTTTGACACGCTGCTCATCGGTGTCGATCATGCAGTAGCCTCTATAGCCTTTGTACTTCTTGGCGAATTTTGTGGCGGCCTTTGCGAGGGTAAGGGAGTGGGCTACTCCGACCGAAACGGGTATCCCGGTAAACTTTCTGACCTTGTATGCGATTTCCCGCCCCTTTTTGTCGATGTCCTTCTTCTCCATCCCTTTGAAGTCTATGAAGGATTCATCTATGGAATAGGGCTGAGCTCCTTGAATCAGGCTTTGCAATACAGAGAAAACCCTTCTGCTCATATCGGAATAGAGGGTGTAGTTGGAAGAGCACATCTCTATATTGATTCCACGGGAGATGTACTCCTGTTCGATTTTAAATGCCGGAGTACCCATCGCTATTCCGATTTTTTTAGCTTCGTTGCTTCTGCTTACGGCACAGCCGTCGTTGTTGGAAAGTACTACAACAGGCTTCCCCTCTAATGAAGGGTTAAACACTCTCTCGCATGAGACGAAAAAATTGTTGCAGTCCATCACACCGAAAAAATGGCCGGCATGGACAATATCAGGCTTTTCCTCCATTTTTTCTGCGGATGTCCTTGATTGAATAGGTTACGACTCCCCAAATAGGAAATTCCTCGCTTTTGTCTACTTTGATTTTTCTGTATTTGGGATTATCTGCGGTAAGCCAGAGAAATTCCCCATCGACGCTGACTCTCCTCAGAGTGAATTCTCCGTCAATATAGCATACGGCAATGTCTCCGTCTTTTGCTTGTAAAGACTTGTCAATCACCACTATATCATCTTCTTCCAACCCTGCGCCTGACATGGCGTCTCCGCTCACTCTTCCGAAAAAAGTGGAGGCGGGATTATGTATGAGTTCCCTGTTGAGGTCTATACCTCTTTCCATGTAATCATGCGCCTGAGCGGAAAATCCCTTTTTTACCTGTGTTCCGGATTGGGTCTGGTCGGCACCGTGAATTTCCATTATACGATAACGTTATTTGTCGTACTCTTTTTCGAGTTGTTCTGCCGCTCTGCTGATCTGGTCCGGGCAGCTTGTGCTTTTGCTTCCGCAGGTAATGCCTCTGAACTTGTTCTTAAGCTCGTCAAGGCGCATTCCTACCGCAAGTGCGGCGATTCCTTTTAGATTGCCGCTGCAGCCGCCGAATACGGTCAACTTGGTTATAATTTTATTTTCATCCGCTTCTATTTCAATGAATTGAGAGCAGGTACCCTGTGTCTTGTATAAAACGTTCTTTGTCATTTTTCTTCTGATATCAGGCTGTCGTATGACTCCCGTTTTCGTAAGCTCATACAAAAACGCCTATGTATTAAAATGTTGTATGTGATTTCTCTAATTGAAGATGCTCCATGTGCAGCTTCGGGTGTTCGGGTAATAAAAAAGGGAGAGTCATAAACCCTCCCTTTTGATTGTTCAGCTAAGGGTTAGCGAATTTTCTTGTAACCGTATTTAGCGACTTTGCCGAGTTCCTGCTCAATCTTCATAAGACGGTTGTACTTGGCGATACGGTCTGTACGGCTGAGTGAACCAGTCTTAATCTGACCGCTGTTGGTTGCGACAGCGATGTCTGCGATGGTTGTATCCTCAGTTTCACCGCTACGGTGCGAAGTAACTGTGGTATAACCGTTTCTGTGAGCCATCTCGATAGCGTCCAAAGTCTCTGTAAGTGAACCGATCTGGTTAACTTTGATGAGGATAGAGTTGGCTGCGCCCATCTTGATACCTTTCTCAAGGTATTTTACGTTTGTAACGAAGAGGTCATCACCTACGAGTTGGCACTTGCCGCCGAGAACCTCGGTAAGTTTAACCCAACCTTCCCAGTCGTTCTCGTCCAAACCGTCCTCGATAGAGTCGATAGGATATTTCTTAACGAGCTGCTCAAGGTATTTAACCTGCTCCTCTGATGTGAGTTTCTTGCCCTTAGGATCCTTAGGAGTTCCGTTTGCAAGCTGCTTGTAATCGTAGAAGTATTTTTTACCCTCTTTAACCGCAAATTCAGAAGCGGCGCAGTCGATACCGATGGTAACATCCTCGCCTGGTTTGTAGCCGGCAGCTTCGATAGCCTTGATGATGCAGTCGAAAGCGTCGTTGATACCGTCAAGTTTCGGAGCGAAACCACCCTCATCGCCTACAGCTGTAGAAAGACCGCGTGCGCTGAGAACTTTCTTAAGAGCGTGGAAAACCTCGGCACCCATTCTTACGCCCTCTGCGATGCTCTTTGCGCCTACAGGACGGATCATGAATTCCTGGAAGCAGATAGGAGCGTCAGCGTGAGCGCCACCATTGATAATGTTCATCATAGGAACAGGGAGGACATAAGCGTTTGTTCCGCCGATATATCTGTACAATGGGATTCCAAGCTCAGCTGCTGCAGCCTTGGCAACTGCAAGTGAAACACCGAGAATGGCGTTTGCGCCGAGTTTAGCCTTGTTCTTAGTGCCGTCGAGCTTGATCATCTTGGCGTCGATTTCTCTCTGATCCAAAGCGCTCATTCCTGCAATCGCCGGAGCGATTACCTTGTTAACATTCTCAACAGCCTTGAGAACGCCCTTTCCGCCGTAACGCTTAGGATCTTTGTCTCTTAATTCGATAGCCTCATTTTCGCCAGTAGAAGCTCCTGATGGAACAGCGGCTACTCCTGTAAAACCAGAATCAAGTGTTACTTCAACTTCAATAGTAGGATTTCCTCTTGAATCGAGGATTTCTCTTCCTTGTACGTCAACAATAATCATAATCTATATTTTAATAAGTTAAAATCTCTCTTTTTGCAAAGCGCCGCAAAGTTATAAATTTTTTATACGAAGTTTTATTACCTTTGAACTATCCGCAAGGATGTTTGTTAAACGATATAGGAGAATGAAAATCAACAATATTGTTTTGGCGGCGATAATAATCGCAATGGGCCTCATCGGTGGAGGCATAGCCCTGAGCAACGGAATCGTCAAGTTTAAGTCAATGGAGCGAACGGTCTCTGTCAAGGGATTGTCTGAAACGGAAGTACCTGCTGATAAGGTGCTTTGGAATATTTCTTTTTCCTGTCAAGGGAACAACATGTCAAATCTTTTTGCCGAAGTAGACAAAAATGTCAAGGTAATAGCCGCTTATTTGAAAAAAGGCGGAATATCGGAAAATGAGATATTTACGGCCTCACCTTCGCTTACGGATTTAGCAAAGCAGTATGCGTATGCAAGCAAAAAGCCGGAGTATAATTACGAAATATACACATCGTTGACCGTCTCCTCATCGAAGATAAATGAGGTACGCTCTCTGATTTCGACCATTGCGTCTGACATGTCAAAAGAGGGAATTGCCGTCAATGGCTATGCGAACTATTCTTTCACGGGGCTTAATGA
The DNA here is from genome assembly GCA_946062035.1 of uncultured Bacteroidales bacterium. Taxonomy (GTDB): domain Bacteria; phylum Bacteroidota; class Bacteroidia; order Bacteroidales; family UBA932; genus Egerieousia. Next base: position 722 of record CAMGTS010000012.1, on the reverse strand, counting down.
ACTGAAGCCTAAGATGATTGAGGAAGCTACCGCCAATGCGAGAGCTTCTGCGCAGAAATTCGCGGAGGATTCGCACCGTAAGATCGGAAAGCTCAAGACCGCTAATCAGGGAATCTTCTCTGTCGAGGACCTGGATGAGACCACCCCTTACATGAAAAAGGTCAGAGTCGTGACTACGGTTGTCTATTATCTGAACTAAGAACTCTGTTCTAACGAATATGATTAACGACATGGTACTTCTTTAAGATGGTTCTGTTAATTCGATGCCAATGCGTAGTATCTCATGGCGAAGTAGTTGATAGGGAGAAACCTGTAATTTTTCCTGTGGGGATTAAAAGTGTCGATGTTGTTGATTTTGTTTCCTGTGGGAAATAATATCAGCAATGTTAGTACGGGGGATACTCTTAGCCTGCTATATATTTGGTATTTAGAGAAAAACTCTTATCTTTGCAGCCCCTTGCAAAAAGCAGGGGAGTCGTACCCAACTTTATGCACTGACCATGCGAGACGCTGTGAGAGTGCCTGCAGGGAGTGCCGATGGAGGTGGCAATGCGGCTATGTTTAATTTAAACACATTATCAAAATGCCTGGATTAATTGGCAAAAAAATCGGAATGACATCCGTATTCGGTGCAGACGGGAAGAATATCCCTTGCACTGTAATTGAGGCTGGTCCGTGTGTTGTTACGCAGATTCGTACAGAAGAGAAAGATGGTTATGCCG
>CAMGTS010000011.1 GCA_946062035.1 uncultured Bacteroidales bacterium | reverse complement strand
GAACTCATATACCAACTTCGCTATGAGCGGTATAGACGAAAGACATGTCGGAGTTGAGGTAGGTTTTGAAGTGCCTACATTTGTAAACAATCTCAACCTTGTGGGAGTCTTGTCATGGGGTCAGTTCGTTTACACTTCCAACCCTTACATGACCCAGACAACCGATAACAACGCTCAGGTCATAATCGATAATCAGAGAGTTCCTTATTGGAAGAGCCACCCGGTATTCCAGAAAAACGCTGACGGTACATACATCCAGAACGCAGACGGAAGTTACGCCGTAGACAAATGGCAGAAACACTATGTTCCAAGCACTCCGCAGCTCGCCGCAAGTCTCGGACTTTCATACTTCTACAAGTACTGGTTCATCGATGCCAACGTGAACTACTTCGACGGCTCATATCTTGATATGAACCCTCTTTACAGGACAGACATGGCATGTTCAGGCCCGGACAAGATCCAGACCCCGTCAGAGGTAGAGTATATGGCCGCCCAGGAGAAGTTTGACTCACAGTACACCGTCAACCTCAGTATCGGCAAGTCATGGTATATCCAACGTAAATATCAGATCGGTTTCAGTCTTAATGTCAACAACTTGTTGAACAACAAGGATGTGAAGACCGGTGGTTACGAGCAGACAAGACTTGTCGACAACACAGTCAGCAAAGAGCGCTACTATCGTTTCGACGCAAAGTACTTCTACATGAGCGGAACTAACTATATGTTGAACTTATATTTCAGATTCTAATACGGGAGATAAGGTTATGAAAATTTTTACAAAATTATTTGTTATGGCCTTTTTGGCCGTTGGAATTCTGGCATCATGCGATGAGATGGACCCTGTCCTCGATCCTAACAACAAGGATTTTGAACAGGACGAACTTGTCACTCTCAATCCCAATATGACCATTGAGGAACTCAAGGCCATGTACGTCAACAAACCAGTACATATTGAGGGGGACATAATCATCGGAGGCCAGGTAACTACATCAGACAGAGAGGGTAATGTATACCGCTCTATATATATTCAGGACAACACAGGAGGCATCGAAATAAAAATCGGTAAATCAGGACTTTACAATGTCTACAAACTCGGTCAGTGGGTTTATGTCAAATGTCAGGGGCTGACGCTCGGCGCATACGAGGGAATGCTTCAGATCGGAGTTGACGACCCTACAGGAGAATACGAGACATCATATATGGATGTACAGCTCCTTATTGACCAGCATGTATTCAGAGGAGAAAAGGCCGCATCTGTCTCGCCTGTAGAGGTTTTGGAGGGTGACCTTCTCGCATCGCATAATATGGGCAGATATGTGACCCTCAAAGGTCTTACATACGGCGATCAGATTTTCTGTCTTATGTACCCGGACCAGAACGGCAACAAAAAGCTCACTTCAAACAGAGTATTCCTCTCTGACAAGACATGGGGTGTCACCACTTGGGCCATGAGCGCCAACAAGATGAGAGAGTATCTCAATTCAGGTATTTGGGACACGGCTGTTCTTGCTGACGGCAGCAAGACCGTCAAAGAACTCAGGGAGGCCGGTAAAATGGACATTGTAGCGAACTATGTAAGCCACTATTTCAAAATGGGTGGCACAAACATCCAGATCAGAACGAGCGGATATGCAAAATTCGCTGATACTGAAATTGATCCTGATGTACTCAACGGCTCTAAGTCAGTCAATATCACAGGTATATTAACAAACTACAGAGGTGCCGCACAGTTCACTCTCGTGAGCATCGACGGCGTTGAAGTCGTTAATAATTAGTTAATATTATGAAAAAGGCATTATTAGCAATAGCCATCATGATGACAATCGCCGCCTGTACATCGCAGAATCCTTTCTTGAATGAGTGGAATACCCCTTATGGTATTCCACCGTTCGATGAGATAAAGACGGAACACTATATTCCTGCCCTTCAGAAAGGAATAGCGGAACAGACCAAGGAAATAGAGGCTATCGTAGGCAATACCGAAGCCCCTGATTTCGAAAATACAGTCGCAGCTTACGAATTTTCCGGGGCAATCATCTCAAAAGTCGTAGGCGTACTATACAATCTTTCAGAGACAGACGCTGACGAAGAGCTAAACAAAGTTCAGGAAGAAGCGTCTCAGATGCTGACAGAGCACAGCGACAATATCTTCATGAACAAGAAGTTCTTCGAAAGAGTAAAGGCTGTTTACGAGGCGGATCAGAGCAACCTTACACGTGAACAGCAGATGGTTCTCAAGAAGCTCTATCAAGGCTTTACCCGCAACGGTATCGGTCTTGACGAGGCTGCTCAGGAGGAGTTGAAAGAGATCAACAAGAAACTCGCCGCAGCACAGAACAAGTTCGGCAACAACCTTCTTGCTGAGAACAACGCTTTCAAGAGCGAGTTCGGAATTCCTGTCTCATCATACACCGAGACAATGACCTCGTGCAGCGACAGAGCGTTGCGAGAGAAGATGTTCAAGGCATACTCTTCAAGAGGCAACAATGGCAACGAGTACGATAACAAGGCTCTCTGCCTTGAAATCCTCAAGCTCCGCACCAAGAAAGCCAACCTTTTGGGATTCGACACTTTCGCGGCATACCAGTTGGATAACAAGATGGCGCACGATCCCGCTACAGTAGATGAGTTCCTTTCTACCATTATCGCCCCTGCTACAGCAAAAGCCGAACAGGAAGTGGCTGATATGCAGAAGGTCATGGACGAAGATATAGCAGCAGGCCTGCTCCCTGCAGGAAGCAAGATCGAGCCTTGGGACTGGTTCTACTACGCTGAAAAAGTACGCAAGGCCAAGTATGACCTCGACGAAAACCTTGTAAAGCCTTATTTCGCAATGGAGAACGTCCGCAAGGGCGTCTTCTATGCGGCTCATAAGATTTACGGAATCAACGTAGAACCTATCGCCGATGCACCTCTTTACAATAAAGATGTCGAAGTATTCAAGGTTACCGACGCTGATTCATCATTGCTTGGTATCTTCATGACAGACTACTTCCCTCGCTCTTCGAAGAGAGGCGGAGCATGGATGAACAACTTCAGAGACCAGTACATCACGCCTGACGGCAAGGAAGTCCGCCCTATCATCGTAAACGTAGGCAATATGAGCGCCCCTACCGACTCACTTCCGGGACTGTTCACAATCGACAATGTCGAGACTGCGTTCCACGAATTCGGACATGCGCTCCACGGACTTCTTACAAAGTGTACTTATCCGAGCGTTAGCGGAACAAGCGTAGCGAGAGACTTCGTAGAGACATTCTCACAGTTCAACGAGAACTGGGCCTTCCAGCCTGAGATTCTCGCAGAATACGCAAAGCACTATAAGACTGGTGAGGTGATTCCTGATTCTCTCGTAGCGAAGATCAACAACGCAAGATTGTTCAATCAGGGCTTCATGACTACAGAGCTTGCAGCCGCATCCATTTTGGATATGAAGTGGCATGAGTTGACAGCAGAACAGCTTGAAAATATCGATATAGCCGAGTTCGAGAAGAAAGTTTGCGATGAGATGGGGCTCAACGAGCAGATTATACCTCGTTACCGCACGACCTATTTCAACCATATTTTCAATTCAGGCTATTCAGCAGGTTACTATAGCTATCTGTGGGCTGAAGTTTTGGATAAGGACGCATTCGAATATTTCGAGCGTAACGGAATCTACAATCCGGAGATTGCGACCAAATTCCGCAAGACATTCCTTGAGAAAGGCGGCAGCGAAGAGCCGATGGTTCTATACGAGCAGTTCACCGGCGCACAGCCAGACCCCGGGGCGTTGATCCGTGCAAGAGGTCTGTAAGACAAGCGTTTAGAGCAACAAAGCGGTCCGGATCCCGGGCCGCTTTGTTGTTTATCAAAATTTATTTTTGTAAGAAGGTATTGACACAAAAAATATCTACCTTTGTCCAAGTCGTGAAAAAATCGGCAAGATCCACAAAATAATATGAATAGTCGAGCACTTCTAAATGTTCGATGTGCTTTTCTTGCATTCCAAAGATACGGATTCATCACATGACCATTACATGAAAATCATCCCCAAATGGGAATATAACCGATATCACGACGATTAGTCCCTTCTGGCGTACCAACCTTGATGAGCCCAACTCTTATTGCCTCCTTGATAAGCTGCGAGATTGCAGGATAATTGCTATCCTTTACCTGAAGCCTTTCCTCTTTTGTTGTCTGCGCCCAGGTCTTGTATTCAGTGAGGATAATCGAGGTGCGGATTTCGGAGACTCTGTATTTGATAGCAGGAAGTTTATACTTTTCAATCGCCGAGAGTGCCTTGTCCATTCCGCTGCCTTTTTCCTCGCAGAAACCCATCCTGCGCATTATGTCTGCAAGGTCTTCATTGCGGGACTGGTATTCATCAATGAATCTGTCTGTACTGATGAGGGGCTGTCCCGGAGAGGATATTTCAACTCTGTCGGAGTATATTTCAATCATAGGAAAGCCGAGAACGGAGAAGTCCTGATGAATAAGCATATTGGCCATGATTTCGCAAATTGCGATTGGCGGATACATCCTAACTTCTATGCGTTCAGCCTGACCGATTTCCTCATTTGCAGGAAGTTGTCCGTTCACCCAATCGACCATTTGTGAGAAACATACGGCGTAGCCTTGTTCAAAGCTCTGTTCCCGTATTGTTTCTATTTTGTTTTTGCCCTTATAAACAATGATTCTTACGGCCTTGCGATGCAGGTTGTCGAAATCCCGCAAATCTTTTGCCAGCAATATGGCTCCCAATTCAGTGATACCATACCCGAGCTCGGTTTTGCATATAAGTTTCTCTGACAGGAGTCTTTCAACGATGCCGTCTGTCGTTTGCGGGAGAGGTAAATGGAGTTTGTCGAAGTATGTTTCAGCACTGAGGTACTTTACTACATCCCCGGCTGTTTTACATTCTTTGACAACAGTTTTATTCAGACTGTTACCGGGTTCTCTTCTCCATAATTTGGCTTCCTTTTCAGGATAGCCCAGGAGCTTCTTCGTCAATGAGCCTACTCTGATATATGCTGTATTCAGGAATGTGACCGGGCGAGAAGAAGCTGCCGGAATCTTATACATTGAGATATGCTTATCTTCGACATCAAACTCAACGCACTCAATATCAATTCGTGGATTAAGTCTGTTGACAAGTCACAATTCCAGTTCTTCGTTGCCGACTTTGTGCAGCTTGGCCTTGAATATCGTTCCGATGATTTCGTGGGTTTCGTCTTTAACTCCGAATACCAGGTATCCGAATGGTTTGGCAAGCAATGCCGCACTATTGGATATTGCGGAGATACGCTCTCCGATTTCTTCGGCAGAGTGGAAATTATGCTTAAACTCGACCCATTCACTTTCTGCCGGCAATGCTATCAGTCTCTTTAGTATATCTTTCATTTTCAACAATATCAGGGTAAATATAGTGAATTAGTTCATGGAGAATTCTACGGAAAATAAAAAAGTACCCTAAGCAATAGCAAATTAAGGATTCCCATAAAAATTGATCCGTGTAAGAGGTCTATAAGACAACCGATTAGAACAGCAAAGCGGCCCGGAATCCGGGCCGCTTTATTTTTGTCACCAATAGGGGTTAACATTTTTACTTTCTTGCAAGGTATCAACATTGAGAAACCATATCTTCACGCATAATATTCCGCAAGCCGAAAGCTGAGCAAAGCTTGCATGAACCATGCTGAAGCGCGACGAATAGACAACAAAGTTACAATGGACACAAAAAATATTCATCAGGACTATATTGAAGCCGTTGAAATAATCAAGACTGCCATTTTGCAAAGCCAGTATCAAGCATCCAAGAAAGTCAATGCTGAGCAACTTGCGCTATATTTTGGTATAGGCCAGTATATTTCTGTCAATTCGAGAGATGGATATTGGGGCACTGGAGCTTTGGCTGTCATAAGTGAAAGATTGAGAAAATTGTTACCAGGACTTAGAGGGTTTTCAGAGGCGAATATGAAAAAGATGAGAAACTTCTATAAGTGGAAGGCAGCTATATACATGATTTCTGTATAGTCCGTTGAGTAATTGAAAATGAGTTATTATCTTTATAGTGCGTAAAAATACGCAGTCCACTGCGTAAAATATATTGCAAACCGAGAGCAGAGTCGAACTCGCTCGGACTATGCCGAGGTGCAGCATGCATTTTAGATTAAAATCAAAATGTACAGCTATGTATAAAAGAGCAGAATATCAGACAATTAAGAATCGACTAAGTGAACCCAGAAAGTTCATTCAAGTCGTTATGGGTGCGCGTCAAATTGGCAAGTCAACCGTCGTAAAGCAAGTGCTGAAAGATTTAGATGCACCCTTCCAATTTTACTCAGCCGACAATGTCCCAGCCACAAATGGTGCATGGATTTCGGACTGTTGGTCCGCTGTCCGTAGTTTAAAGAAAAATAACGGTTGGGAAAGCGCAATCCTCGTAATAGATGAGATTCAGAAAATTGCCAATTGGAGTGAGGCTGTCAAAAAAGAATGGGACAGCGACTCTTTTAACGACATCAATATAAAAGTTTTGCTACTCGGCAGTAGCCGTGTCTTACTCGAAAAAGGATTGTCCGAATCCTTGGCCGGACGATTTGAGGAAATACGAATGAGCCATTGGAGCTATGCAGAAATGAACGAAGCATTCGGTCTGTCGCTTGAACAGTATATTTTCTTCGGAGGTTATCCAGGTGCTGCTTCACTCATTGATGACGAGGAACGTTTTCAGCAATATATCCAGTCCGCAATAATAGAAGCGACAATAAATAAGGATATCTTGATGGATACGCCTGTCAGCAAACCCGCATTGTTGAGACAGACATTTGAACTGGGCGCGGCATATTCCGGAGAATTACTATCCCTCAATAAGATGCTCGGTTCGTTACAAGATGCAGGTAATACAGCCACTCTTGCCGGATATATCAATCTGCTCGGTGAAAGTGGCATGTTATGCGGTTTACAGAAATATAGCATAGACCAAGCAAGGCGTAAGGCAAGTATTCCTAAATTGCAGGTATACAACAATGCTCTGAAAATGATTTATAATGGTTTGACTTTTGAGCAAGCCATTACCGACCGAAAAGCCTGGGGACACATCTTTGAGTCCGGGATTGGTGCCTATCTTATCAGTCAGGCATTTATCCGTCGTTTTGAGGTATTCTACTGGAGAGAACGCAATGACGAAGTGGATTTCATTCTCCGCAAAAACAAGTCCATAGTTGCAATAGAAATCAAAAGCAATGCGGAAAAATGCACAAACGGATTGAAACGATTCAATGAACTTTTCAATCCCACCACGTCGTTTATTGTCGGTGATGGAGGCATCTCTGCAGAAGACTTCCTGAATATGGATTTGACAAAGTTATTCTGATTTGCCCCCACAGTGTCAATATTATGAGTCTCGGACCAGTATTATAGGCAGTGTTCTGAATTTTGTGTAAACACAAAATAGGTTTAATGGTTGCCATCAACAACAAAAGGAGGCCTGCCAATGACAGAACCTCCTTTTACTGTTGTCGCAAGGCTCGATTCAGCCTCAGTGCGACATATACACTACTTGAATCACACTTAGTTATTTCTTCTTCGTTTCGATCTTAATCACACCGATATTCTTATCCTTCGTCATCTCAACAGCCTCCTTGCCACCGGCCTTATAGACCGTGATTGAAGCGATGTCCTTTGGCTTAAGCTCGTTCATCTTCTCTTTTGTGGATTTCTTTCCGTCTATATAGTATACTATACTATCATCGGCGGTTCCTTTCACTGAGAACCCTACGATAGCGCCATTAGTAGAAACGGTTTTTGCTGTTGTACTGTTAAGTGTGTGGGAATTAACTTCGACTTGATTCTTAACCTGCTTTCCGTCTGTACGGATCATATGCACTTTTGTAACAGTAATCTCTCGTGCGCCGTTACTGTTGCTGCTGCTTGTCGCGATCATCGTCTTGTAGTCGCTTATGGTCTTGCCGACCAACTGGCTTCCGTCAAAATTCGCTACTTTTTCATCATTCAGGATATAAACATTCACTGTATCTGCCTGAGTTGTAAATGAAGCCGCACCAAGTGCGAGTGCGCAAAATGCGCTTAAAATAGATGTTAGCATAATACTTATGTTTTATAGTTAAATAATTGTCTGGATTTTAACGCATTGCGGTAATCGTAATCTCCGATGTCCCGGCATCTTTGCTCATCACATACGAACATTTGGTGCCGTCATTCAGCACCGCCGTCAGAATTACCTTGTTGCCCTTTGGACGTGCTGTAATGCTCTCCACATTCTCCGTATCTAAGGCCATTATCCTCTCTATTCCCTGAGCCATCTCCAAGCCATCGAACTCACAGGTGCCACGCTGTGCCAAAAAGAGCCCAATTCCTGCAATCACCGCCGCTGAAGCAGCAATAGCGCAAGCCCATCTTACCAATCTCGCACGCTTCGTTAAAGCATCCTTTGATATCTTTTCATGGGAAGCGACAATGCTCTCAAATTCTACCTCCGCTGCCTCAAACGCCGCCTCAGGATGCTCCGCTAAAATAAGTCTCGCAACCTCCTTCTCGTCCTCATCAGCTCCATGAACCGCAAACCACTCAGCCAACAAACGTTCCTCCTCCGGCTCGGCCTCAGCGTTTAAATATCTATCAATCAATGATCTTCTAATATCTTTTTTCATTATCATATCTTTTTAAGCAATTCACTCATCGTTTTCCTCGCCTGTGAAATGGTCGCCTTGACGCTTGCTTTCGGATGCCCCGTCTTTGCCGAAATCTCATCCAAAGAGAGTCCCAGTTCGTTCCTCATCTCCAAATAGAGCCTCTGTGTTTCGCTCAACTGCTCGAAAAGTCGCTTTCTCAAGCGCAAAATATCCTCTATATCAACCCTTTCGCTTGCCTTGCCACTATCTTTATAATCAAGACCTTCAATAGAAATAGTCTCTACTCTCCTTTTGCGATAATACCTGACGCACACTGTCTTAGTGATTTTCACGGCCAAAGCCTCGGCATTACGTATCTGATAGCCCGACTCGCAAAGCCGCCATAGCTCCGCCAACGCCTCCTGCACTATGTCCTCAGCATCCACACCAAGCCCTGAAGCCTTAGTAAACCTCTTCGCCACGCCGATCAGCTTTTCCCTGATCTGAGTTATAGTATGGTCGAATTCGCTCCTTTGCATTTTATCTGTTTGTGCGCTAATCATCATCTAAAATTCCCGCTTTCATTTATATAGTAGCAAAAACCGCACAAGAGTTAATGAAGATTTTTTGAAAGAATAGAAAATTTTCCGGCATTTGACCCGATGACCGGCACAACCGCCTAAAGAATGCATTACGGGCGGCATAAATACGATTATTCGGAACCTACCGCAACCTTGCGGCAAATTCCGAATAGGTATAGTTTCAATTTGCAGAATAAAGCTTTGCCTCGCTACAGAACGGATACGGATTCCGCCTACGTCCGTTGATACTCACACGAAAATCAGTACTCAAGCAAAGCGACAACGCCGTCCATCGTATTGACAAGAAGCTGACGCTCTCCTATCGGGAGCACATAGTTGACAAGCGCACCTCCGACCCTATGTTTCCAGATTACAGAACCATCGGCGCAATTGAGCGCAAAGACGTTTCCCTTGTCGGTAGGAACAAAAAGAATTCCCTTGTCATCCTTGCCACCTTTAGCCGTAACAGTCATAGGAGAAGGAGCTATCTCGTATCCATAGCCAGTGACAGAATTCCAAAGGATTTTTGAAGTCGCCTCAACCCCATCTTTTACAGGTTTCACCAATTCTGAAGTGGAATATGCACGGACGGTATCTTTCATTGATTTAATGTAATACGCCGAACCGTCAGCGGAAAGGCCAATCGATTCCCTGCCCCCGTAATTCGAAGCAAGTTGCTTTCCGGTCTTTGCGTCGATGACATAGCTCATCCTGTCAGGTGTGACGATAAATATCTTGCCGTCCGCCTTGACAGGCCAGACCTGTGCGGGAGAGAAATTCGTTACTTTCTTGGGGGTGTTCCAAATCCACTGCAGTTTGCCGCTGCGGGTATCAAAAGAATAGAGCGTGTTGCCCCAATCACCGACAACCACTTGCTGCGCATCTACATACGGGCGGCTCACGATAAAGCTGCCGATTCCTTCATACTGCCATTTCAGTTTGCCGGTCTTTACATCGATCGCACGGAAAATATTGTCCGAAGCCCCTATATATGCGACACCGTTAAAGATATTCGGCGTTCCAAGCACCGACTTTCCGCACTCATATTTCCAGACCAAATTACCGTTCTGAGCGTCAAGGGCATAAATATAATTATCAGAACTGCCGACAATGACGACCTTATCGCTCACGACAGGAGAACTGAAAATCTTACCATCAGTCTTATATCTCCATAGTTCCGAGCCTGTTACAGCGTCAAGTCCTCTGACGCATCCTGACTCGTCCGCAAAAATCACGATATCGCCTTTCTTTACCCCGCCAACGACGGAAGATACAGCATTAGCGCCTTTATACGGACGTACCTCCTTTGCTCCTGGTCTGCACAACGCAGGGGCACAACCTATATCAGCAGGATTATTCACCCTCCACAACTCCTTGACTTCTGGATAATCGTCGTTATAGGTAAACTGCCTATGCTCGTATTTTACCTCAGCGTCATACGCCTTACCCTTACTCATTCGGACTGTGTACCAGATATTTCCGGGATTCTTTTTCCCGACGATCTTATCTCTGAAAGTTACGGTAGACCCCAAGACATCCACTATCACATACCCTATCTCCTTTTTGTTGGTAACCAATGTAGAACGGATTACCGCAGCAGGAATCCCCTCATATTCCATAGGTTTGTCAACATGCCAATGGCCGCTGAGCACAAGTTGGATGTTCTTTCTTTTGATAACATCCAGAACCTCATCATACTTAAGAAGTGATGAATCCAAAGGATAGTGATTTACAAAGACAAAAGGCTGCTCCGCCGGAATTCTCTCCACCTGTTCTTCCAACCATAGCATGCTCTCCCTCGGCACTAAGGCCGGAGCCATCCTGATATTCGGGCCGCACTGAGTTCCCAAGAACTTGATTCCGCCGGCGGTAAACTCGAATCTCTCATAGCCGAACACCTTCAGAAAGGAGTTTGTACCACTCTCAGACCAAGTCGCATCGTGATTGCCGGCAACGATAAACCACGGCTTATTGAATCCGTCAAAAATCTCCTTTGCTACCTTAATCTCCGCATCACTACCAAAATTTGCGATATCGCCAGATATAATTACGAAATCAATTTCGGGATTGCTGTTGATATCATCAACACAAGCTTTTGTACCTGCGACACTCGGAGCGCCCACGGAAATATGAACATCACTCAAGACAGCGAACTTCAAAGACCCGTCGGTTTTGGAAGGAATCACAGCCCCCTCTATCGCGCCATCTTTCAAGACAGCACCGAATTTTTTATTAATTTCCTGAGCTTGAACAGACTGCGAAAGCAGAGATATCACGCACGTAGCGCATAAAAAAGATAAATTCCTTAGTAATGACATTATATACAGCAGTTTACGTTATTACGACACGACCACTGGGGTTATCAGGCGTTCCATATTTTCCGATGAATCCGACCCGACTGGCCGCAAAACTTAGATATTCTCTATATCTGTAGTGCGAATCCAACCCTGCCTGCCATCAGATATTTCAACTCTGTCCCATCCTTCCGCCTCTTCGAGAATCTTCACTTTTGTCCCCTCATGGAGTACGAAGATACTGTTTCCCGTCGTATTAGGAGCACTCTTGACATTACCCACCCTCTCAACAACAATCGCTGAGGATGAGTGCTTCGCCCTATATGCAAGATTCGCACTAAAAACAAAGCATACGACAATCAAAGCACATGACACACAGGCTATTACAAAAAATATTTTTTTAGATCTCGCCCCTTTTGCGAATCGGAAAAGGATCAGCATTGATAAAGTCGCAAGGAGGAATACCAGACTCAGAACCGCCCAATTATTTGAAGACAGGCTGTTTCTCAACTGTCTGATCCAAGTCGCGACTACAAATTCGGGAACGGCGTCAATTTTATCGACAGTCTGCATCCTTACAAAATTCAGGTTCGCCCTCGCATCAGCATATGTCGGATCGAGCATCAGAGCCTTTTCATAGTATAGGATCGCCTTGCCTGTCATGCCCGACCTATAATATGTATTACCCAAATTATAGTAGAGTCTGGAAGAAGTGAACCCTTTATCAATCAATGATATATAATTAGCCAGGGCATTCTTGAAATCACCGACCGCATACGCTTCGTTTCCTTTAGCCCAGACAAGGCTGTTGTTATCCTCTTCTGAAGGAGAAAACGCCTCGTCCGTCTTGCCGGCAAGATTATCGGCAGGAAGATTTTCCATTTCTGAAGAATCAGTCGCCATAGCATCCGCTTCCAAACTATCCGTCACCGCTACAGGCAACGTGACAGGAGCTATCTCCAACGTATCAACGGCTATCTTTGTATTGGCATAAGAGACTGATTCAACGCAAATTGCAGCTACAATTAATATATATCTCAGGATACCCATATCAAATTCTTTCTTTCTCATTTTCGCCCCGTTAAAGTCTTACCTCAAAAGCGGAAATCACATCCGCCGCTTTCTTATATTGCGAATCCATCGCTCCAGCCGCACCTTCCGGCGAATATCTCACCATTTCGCAATCATCAAGCAGAGAAATGAAATCCTTTATGTCATTCTCATCCACACCATGCGACTTCAATGTCTCTTCTATGGTATCTCTCTGCATATCAGAGAACTGCATAAAGAGTTTATCGCTGACATATCCAAGAAGAGCCTTATGAAGTTCCTCATAGAATTCTTGCACCTTGTTCTGATTAAGGAAAGTGCCAGCAAGTCTGAGCCTTGACCTCACAACTTTATTGGCCTTCTTGTTTCGGCTTCTCAACACGTCTCCCTTCAAAGCTATCCGCTTTTCCAAGATTCTTTTTAATCCAAAGTAAGCCGCAATCAAAAACGCCACCGCCACATAATAACGCCAACTGCCAACCATGAAGTTTCCCTGTGCGGAAAGCTTAGGAGCCGCATTGGAAATATATCGTATATCCTCGTCGATGTTGCTGACCTTTCTCTTATCGGCAGAAGGCACGTATGAAGTCGAAACTGCGCTATTTCCCTTTTCAACCCTCATGCCGATAGGAGGATTGGTAAGTGTAACATACTGTTTTTTATCTATGTCGTAGTATGAATAATTAATCTCAGGAATGACATAGTCCCCCTCGCTGCGGGGTATAAACGGAAACTCAAATATCTTCTTCCCCGAAACTCCATCAGCGCCATTAGTGAAGTTATTCGTCGCCTTGACATCGTACTTTTCAAAATCATTCGGGAAATTTATTTCCGGTGCGTTTATCAGGTTTAGATTCCCGCTTCCACTCAACTCGACTATCAAGGATGCCGCCTCATTGGACCTGAGACTGTCTTTGGTAACCCTTGCGCTCATTGAGAACTTGCCCACGCCACCGCCGAAACTCTCAGGAGCATTTGCAGGGAGGTTGGAAACTACCACCTTGTGAGTTCCGGATGTAAGTTTCTTCTTGATTTGGGTCGAGGTATCTGAATCAAAGAAATCATCGAAAATGCTTCTATTGCGGCGAGGTCTGCTCATCACCTGGACAATAGTTACCAATTCAGCCGCATCTATAG
>CAMGTS010000010.1 GCA_946062035.1 uncultured Bacteroidales bacterium | reverse complement strand
AATTTATAATTTTGAATGAACCGCTGTAGTTCGTATAGTCCAATATTTTGAAAATGATCTTTTTAATAAGAAGATATGAGAAGGCGCAGCCGGCCGTTGCAAGGAAAGCTACTATCGAAGGAATATTGCTGAAGACTTCAGACTCGGCGAGTTGGTGCGAAAAGACAAAAGAAGAAAGCAGAATCAAAAAACACATAGCCGTATTGCGGCCTGATTTCGAATTCATGTCATCGTCAGTTTCCTCCTGTTTCCTCTCGTTGAAAATCGATCTGAATGCCATGGTTATCCCCTGAATGATGCGGTCTATGGCAATCAGGAAAAACGCGACCAGAAAAACGAGGACGGCAATATCGGAATATGAGTCAAAAGCTGGTTTTACAAGTGGTTTGGAGAAACTCTCAACCTCTTCGAGAGTGTTTTTGCTGTTTGTCCAGGCGGTGTTTATATGGCGGACGATACTTTTGTCTTCGCCAGATTTGTATTTGTGGAAATATTCCGCAAGAGACTCGCCGGTGTGATTCATCAAGAGCGGCTTGCTGTTGTCTGCGGACTTTTCGATTGTAAAATGTTCGGGGATCTGTATGAAGTTCAGCCAAGCCTGTCTTGCGGAATCCGCAGAGGCGACGACGGTATTTTCTTCGATACCGGCAAAACTCGTGCTCAGTGTAATAGGCTCAGGCATATCGGCTGATTCTAATTACCCCTTTTGGCTTTATATCCCTCAGCGGTTAAAACAGATACTAATTTATCTCTGTTATCGCCCTGAATAAGGATTTCTCCATTTTTTACGGAACCTCCGACTCCGCACTTCGACTTCAACAACTTGCCCAGCGCCTCAATCTCTTCGTCTGTCCCGACAAAGTTTTTGACCAAGGTGACGGTTTTACCGCTTCTTCCCTTACGGTCTATCGCCACTATAAGGTTCTGTTTCCCTTTTGATAATATAGGTTGCTGAGACTCTGTGTTTTCCTGAGTTTCTGTTTCAGCGGGAGCTTCGATGCCGAGTTTGCTTTTCAGCTGATCAGCTAAAGATGGCTTGAAATCGTGTTTTTCCATTGTTCCTAAATTGCTACAAAGGTAGCATTAATATATGTGAGTTTTACTCTCGACTTTTTCGTACCTTCGCCTTTTAGCAAATATAACGCTCATATATCGTTTATGGAGATTAAGAGATTTAAAAAGATCAACAATATTGTGGCTGTGGCGGTTCTTGCCGTGGCGTCTTTTACATATCTTGCCACTATTGAACCTACCGTCAGTTTTTGGGATTGCGGAGAATTTATCGCTTCGTCATATAAGTTAGAGATAGGTCATGCTCCCGGCAATCCTGTCTTTCAGTTGATCGCAAGGTTTTTTACGCTGTTTGGAGATAAGGAGCATGCCGCTGTGCTTGTTAATGCCATGAGCGCTCTATGCTCCGCACTGACAATATTTTTCCTCTATCTGACTATAGTTCATCTTGCCCGTAGAATACTAGAAAAAGACGGTGCGCTGAAGGATGGTGTTTTTTCAACGGCTCAGGCCATAACGCTTTTCGGAGCGGGTGCTGTGGGTGCTCTCGCATATTGTTGGAGCGATACTTTTTGGTTCTCGGCGGTCGAGGGAGAGGTTTATGCAATGTCGTCGCTCTTTACGGCGGTTGTTTTCTGGGCGATGCTCAAATGGGAGGAACAGGCGGATGAGCCTTATGCTGGCCGATGGCTGGTTTTCATAGCCTTGATGATGGGTCTTTCTATCGGTGTCCATTTGCTTAATCTCCTTACAATTCCGGCGATGGGATTTATCTACTATTTCAGAAAATGCAAGGTCACCAAGTGGGGGGCTTTCAAGGCGTTCCTGATTTCATGCGTAATCTTGGCATTTATTCTTTGGGGTATAATCCCTTTTGTTCCGAAGATCGCCGCGGTCGTGGATTTACTCTTTGTGAATACATTCGGTCTGCCTGTAAACAGCGGTGCGGCGGTGTTCTTCCTGTTGCTGCTCGGAGCATGCTTCTATGCCGCTTACAGGACATATCTCAAGAAGAAGGTTCTTTGGAATACGATATCCCTCTGTTTGGGTGCTATTCTGATAGGCTACAGCGTATTTGCGGTTGTCATTATCCGTTCGGCGGCAGATACTCCTACCAACGAAAATCAGCCTGATAATCCATACTCACTTGTAAGATACTTAGGCAGAGAGCAATATGGCTCTGCGCCGTTATTATATGGTGCCGCCTATACTGCGCCGGTCGTGGATGTGAAGGTTCCGACTTATCACAACATAATGGAAGGGAAATACGAGAAACTACATTCCACTGCCGTTCCCGTCTATGGAAGCGAAGGTAAGATGCTATTCACAAGAATGTACTCTACTCCAAGTTCAAGTTACGCCAAGTTCTATGAGATGTACACAGGTGGTACAGGTAATGGTGTGCACAATACCCCAACAGCCGGAGCTAACCTGAAGTATTTCTTTGATTATCAGATTGATTTCATGTATATCCGATATTTCATGTGGAACTTTGTAGGACGTCAGAATGATTTGCAGGCAAGTGTGCCGGGTGATATCTACAAGGGAAACTGGGAAAGCGGAATCGGATTTTTGGATAAGATGAGGCTTGGCGACCAAAGTGAAGGTCCTGATTATATAGTCAACAGCAAAGCGAAGAACCATTTCTATTTCCTGCCACTCATTCTCGGTCTGATAGGGCTGTTCTATCAGTTGCGCAGGGATAAACGGAATTTCCTTGTTACCATAATGCTGTTCTTCCTGACCGGAATAGCGATAGTGCTCTATCTGAATCAGACTCCGTATCAGGCTCGTGAAAGGGATTATGCCTATGCGGGATCGTTCTATGTATTCGCTATATGGATCGGTTTTGCCGTATTGTGGCTCGGATCGCTTCTTCAAAAGCTTTTCAAGGGTGAAGGCGGTGCTGTGAAGGCCGCAGTCGTCGCATCTGTCGTACTGCTTTTGGTCCCTGTCCAAATGGTTTCGCAGACATGGGATGACCATGACAGAAGCGGACGCTACACATGCCGGGACTTGGCGTACAACTATCTTGCTGGGCTTGATTCCAACGCATTGCTTGTTACTCACGGCGATAACGACACGTTCCCTTTGTGGTATATACAGGAGGTCGAAGGAGTCAGGACAGATGTCCGTATTATCAATACTTCGCTGCTCGGTACAGACTGGTATATCGATCAGATGAAACGTAAACAGTATGAGTCTGACCCTGTGCCGTTTACTTTGCAAAAAGAACAGTATTACTATGGTAAGAACGACTTTGTACCCGTGCTTGACCTGATGAAGGAGCCTGTTCCGGCCGAAGAGATGATGGATGTGTTCAAGGATCCGACAATAACGGTTGAGCTTTCTGATAATCAGAAGCATAATGTCATTGCCGGTCACCATTTGCTGATACCTGTGAATAAGGAGAATGTCAAAAAGTACGGCATCGTCGCGGAAAAAGATTATGACAAAATCTTGGATACCATACAATTGGATATTCCTGACGGAGTGCGCAATATGTCCAAGACAGACCTTCTTCTTTTGGATCTTCTCGCTCACTACCAGTGGGATAGACCTCTCTACTTCCTGCAGAAAGGCGGGGATGTGAATATCGGAGAGCAGGATTACATGCAGTTCGAGGGTTTCTATTGGAAGTTTGTCCCGATCAAGAGCAAGACTGGCACAGAGGCCGGAAATATCGATCAGGTAAATTCAAAGGATTTGTATGACAAATTCATGAATACATACAGACTTGAGTCGCTTGCTAACACATTCAATGTTGACTATCAGAACCTGCTTACATTCAATTCTTTGATGATAATCAGAGAGGCGATGACGAATACCGCGAAGGCATTGTTCTTCGATGGCGATACGACGAAGGCCGTGGAGATTCTGGACAAGATGCAGAAAGTCATGCTTCCTAAGAGTTTCCCTTTGAATAACTCGATAATCTCTTCATCCAACGATTTGGCTGTTATGGATGCGATAAGCCTATACTTGCTTTGCGGAGAGAAAGAAAAGGGTCTCGCTCTCGGAAAAGCCTTTGAGGAGGAGACAGAGAAACATATCCTGCTGTTCTCTAAACCATATCACGGAGAGGTTATAGGCTGGGACAATATCCGTCGTAATATCTATTATCTCCTCATGCTGTCCGACGCTTATTTGGAGGGTGGAGCGGTTTCAGAGGCGGCTGTCCTTAAGGAAAAGACAAACACGTATATCGATTTCTTCAACGGAAGTTCGCAACCGGTGGCGAAACAGCCAAGTGCGCCCCGTAATGCCGATACACCGGCAGGGGTCTGAGTCTGAGAGTTATGGCAAAACACAGGTTGGCACGGGTAATTAATTCTGTAGTAGCAGGTTATTATAAAGGTTATCTGAAAGAGACAGATCAGAGCCGTGTCAATCCCATGCCCTTTCAGCGACAGGTTTTCCGAAAACTTATGGGCTGTGGGGGCGAATCACAATTCGGTAAGGAACATAAATTCCAAAATATTAGGACTGTGGAGCAGTTCCAGAAAGCCGTGCCAATAGCAAGATATGATGACATGGTTCCGTATTTTGACAGACTGAGGCTTGGAGAGCGATATGTCCTTTGGAATCAGCCCGTCAACTGGTTCGCCAAATCGAGCGGTACGAGTTCAGCTAAAAGCAAATATATTCCTATAACCCCCGATTCTCTTAAGTATATGCACTTCGGAGGAATGACGAGGATGTTGGTCAACTATGTCCATCTTAATAAAGATAGCGGGATTTTTTGCGGCAAGGCGCTGACTTTGGGGGGGAGTATAACTCCCGATGAATTGCGAAGGACTGCAAATAGTTCATCCAAAGCCTATTACGGTGATCTTTCGGCAGTCATGTTAGTTCATTCTCCAAAGATTGTGGAGTGGGTCAGATTTCCTAAAAAAAGTACTGCGCTTATAGGAGATTTCGATAAAAAGGTAGAAATGATATGCCGTGAGGCGACAAGGCAGAATGTAACGAGCTTCAGTGGGGTTCCAAGTTGGAATATGATTCTCATGAACAGGGTCTTGGAATACACCGGCAAGAGCAATCTTCTTGAGGTCTGGCCAAATCTTGAACTTTTTATGCACGGCGGAATAGGTTTTGATCACTACAGATCTATGTATGAGCAACTTATCCCTACCTCATCAATGCATTATCTTGAGAATTATAACGCCTCTGAGGGGTACTTCGCATTTCAGGATTATCTTCAGTCTTCGGCTGACAGGCAAGGGATGTTGCTTACGGTAAATACAGGTGTTTTCTATGAATTCGTTCCGTTTTCAAAACTGAATGACGCTTTGGCCGGTGATAACAGCAGCGTTGTTCCTTTGGAGGGTGTCAGGAAAGATGAAAATTACGCTATAATAATTTCAACTTACGGCGGATTGTGGAGGTACTTGTTGGAGGACTGTGTGAAGTTTACCTCGATAGCGCCATACAGAATTATAATAAGCGGTAGGACAAAACTTTACATAAACGCCTTCGGGGAAGAGGTCATGATTGACAATGCCGAAAAAGCGTTGAACAGCGCCTGTCATATTTGCGGCTGCGATGTAAATGAATTCACCGTAGCTCCTGAGTTTATGAAAATAGACAGATCTCGGCCAGGGGAGAGGCTTTTGAAAGGATACCACATTTGGGCTATTGAGTTTTCGCAGACGGGGGATGGACTTCCTTCTTCTGAATTCGTAGAGAAATTCGCGGAAATATTGGATAGAGAACTTCGCAAAACCAACTCCGACTATGATGCCAAGAGGACAAACGATGCGACGATGCACAGGCTTGTCATAAAACCCCTTAGAACGGGAACCTTTGTGAAGTGGATGGAAAACAGAGGAAAGCTCGGAGGACAGAACAAAGTTCCCCGCCTATGGCGCGACAAGACTTTTATCGACCAACTGACAGATATCTGAAACTAATGAACAGCGAATTTTACGGGAGAATATTTGAACAGGACGGACATTTCGAGCAGCTTGCAATGCAAGCCTTTGAATATCAGAGAGAAAAATGCGCCGTTTATAGGGAATATCTGAATCAGACCGGCAGACTGGACATTGAGCCCTCGACTTTGGAAGAGATCCCCTTTCTTCCGATTTCGTTGTATAAGACCTGTAAAATAGTCAGCGGAGAAGACGATGATAAGATAGAACAGATTTTCACGAGCAGTGCGACAACAGGAATGGTTGCGTCGAAGCACTATGTAAAAGACCTTTCTGTGTATGAAAAATCGTTCAAGGGTGCTTTCTCAAGGGTTTACGGCTCTTCGGACAAATACTCTCTCCTTGCGCTCCTCCCGTCATATCTCGAAAGGAGCGGGTCATCGCTTGTCTATATGGTTGAAAAACTTATAGAAGATGTCCGCAAGAGTGGTGGAGAAGGAGGTTTTTATCTTTACAACCATGATGAGCTGCTTGCGAAGTTTGCGGAACTTTCTTCAAAATCTGGGCGAAAAACAATCCTTATAGGGGTGACTTTCGCCCTGCTGGATTTTGCGGAATATATAAGTGAAAACTCTTCGGCGGCAGATGCAATACCATTGGAATTTTTTGATAATCTGATTGTTATAGAAACAGGCGGTATGAAGGGAAGAGGTGTTGAGCTGACTCGCGGAGAGTTGCACTCGAGATTGAGAAAGGGGTTGCGGACGAATCACATCCATTCGGAATATGGGATGGCGGAGCTTCTGTCTCAAGCTTATCAGACAGATCTGAGGATTGACGGCAGAGAGGACGTTTTCGCCTCCGCTCCTTGGATGAGGGTGATGGTCAGGGATTTGCAAGATCCGTTCAGAATCCTTTCTTCGAAAGACGGAGAGCCGGTAAGCGGTGGAATAAATATTATTGATCTTGCCAATATCAATTCTTGCTGTTTTATAGAAACTGAAGACAGAGGCACTGTGTTTTACCCTTCTGTCGGCGGCTTGACAGATACGGAGGATTGCTATTTTTCCGTTGACGGACGAATCAGAAACGCCGAGTTGAGAGGCTGCAATATGTTGATAGAAAAATAGTTGGAATCTGCCTATTCGAAAACTTCTCTCAGGACAGGCAGTGATTTCAAAGTCATCTTTGTTCCCAAATGTAATGAAAGATAATCCAAAAGCCTCTGCAGGAATGAATTACGTAATTTTCCGCTGCAAGATATATCGGCGATGTCTTTAGTGGGTGAGCTTAGTATTCTATGCAGAAGCAAAGATTCGTCGGGGCTGAAGCATAGGTTCTCATCGTAATACGAATCAAACATCGCTTTGGAAATATTGAAGTGAGGCTCTTTATCCGAATAGTTGTCATTGGGCATATAACCTGCTATTCTGCAAAGATTTGCAAAGAAATGTAAGTGGAAGTTCTCAACGCCTTTATCCAATGAGTCAAGAAGCAGCACAGAATTTTTAATGTATTCGTACAGCCCGATATTCCCCTCAACCTCCCGGATGGTTTTGCTTATCAGCTCACACATGAAAACAGCGATGGTACTTTTGACTATATCGCTTCTGAGAGACAGGAGGTTGTTTGCGACGGCCGCCTCTGTTATAAGCGGGATGGAGCGTCCTTCGGATGAACCTGAAACTTCCCCGTGTCTGCTGTAATATACAATATCCAAGATACTCAATGCCGAAGTCAGACTCGTTTTCGTGTGCTTTTTGCCGACGTGCATATAGAACGCACATTTGCCCGAATTTTGGGAGTACGCCCTGACAACAACTCCTGTGTCGGAGTGCTTGATAGTATGAAGTACGATAATCTGGTCTTTCTGCCGCATATTCTTATTGCAGACGGCTCAGAAAATTGGCTAACTTACGCATGGCGATTCCTCTGTGGGAGATTGCGTTTTTCTGATTTTCAGACATTTCCGCAATTGTACATGAGCAGCCTTCGGGTATGAAGATGGAGTCGTAGCCGAAGCCTCCTTCACCGCTCTCTTTCTCGGCGATGGTCCCTTTCATAGTCCCTTCGAAAGAATATAGAGTGCCTTTATGAATCAGAGTGACTACTGTGCGGAATTTCGCAGAACGGATATTCTTTTTACGTCCGTCAACTTTTGTCAATTCATGAAGCAATTTCGCACGGTTGGCCGCATCATCGTGCCCTTCGCCGGCGTAACGTGCGGAATATACTCCGGGAGCGCCACCTAAGGATTCGACTTCAAGGGCAGTATCATCAGCAAAACAAGTTTTGTGGAACTTATCCCAAATAAAGCGACATTTCATTTTGGAATTGGCATCGATCGTTGCGCCTGTTTCAGGTATATCCCCCTTATATCCAAGTTTCTTGGGCATAATAAGCGTTATGTCCTTTCCAAGAATTTCACCCGCTTCACGCAGCTTGTCGGTATTGGATGTGGCAAAGATAAGTTCCATACGATTTTACGAATTAACTATTCCCAAAGTTAACGAATTTGGGGCGGATATGAAACATTCTGTGCCTGATTCCGATAGTAAAAGTTGCGAAATTTTAATATGATTTCTATGATCCGATGCGCTTTAGAAAATTGCCGGTATGTTTCTTTTAGGCTTGACTTTTGCTATGTTTGGGCTTTAGCTAAAAGATAGACGGCAGTTTACTATCTTGCCGAGGTATGAAATGTATTATGATGAACGGAATCAAAAGGAATATTTACAGCGGAATCACAGCCGTGATATTGTTATGCGGCATGTTCTGTATGCTCGCAAACAGTAGTGCAAATGCTCAGAGTAAGAAATTTAAGCTCACACAAGGTCTTGATGTTCAGTATAATATTTTACAGGCTTTGGCGACCGATTATGTCGATACCGTTGACTTCGGCAAAATGATAAATATCGGCATAGACGCTATGCTTAGCTCCTTGGACCCATATACTGAGTATCTTCCTGAGGAGAACAATGAAGCGATTGATATGATGACAACCGCCACCTATGGTGGAGTCGGGGCTGTCATCAAAAAAATTGACTCTTTGGGAGTGATGATAATGCAGCCGTCTGAGGGTTCTCCTGCTGTGAAGTCAGGATTAGAGCCAGGGGATATAATTCTAACGATAGATGGTGTTGATGTAAAGCCTCTGACAGCTGATGAATGCAGCAAAAGAATGAGAGGCAATGCGGGAACCCAAGTGAAATTCAAGGTCAGAAAAGGGGCTACCGGAGAGTTGAAGGATATCGTTGTCACCCGTGAAAAGATTCATACATCGGATGTTCCGTATATGGGGCTTTTAAAAGACAGTACCGGGGCGCTGACGACAGACGGATATATTAAAATCAGCGGATTTACCTTGAATGGAGCGGAGGATGTTAAGAAAGCGGTAATCGGACTGAAAGAGAAGGGTGCTAAGAGACTGATCCTCGACCTGAGAAGTAATGGCGGCGGACTCATGGATGAGGCTGTCAACATTGTAAGCCTGTTTGTGCCAAAGGGTACGCTTGTCGTTTATGCGAAGGGTCGCGGTGAGGGCACTAACTTTTCATACAAGACGACAAAAGAGCCTGTCGACACGTTAATTCCTCTGATGGTTCTTGTAAACTCCTCTTCTGCATCGTCTTCTGAAATAGTGGCCGGGGCTTTGCAGGATCTGGACAGGGCGACCATTATAGGTACAAGAACCTATGGCAAGGGGCTTGTACAGTCATTCCGACCGGTAGGATATAATGGAAGGATAAAACTCACGATATCAAAGTATTATACCCCTTCGGGCAGATGTGTCCAGGCTATGGACTATACACACAGGAACGAGGACGGAAGTGTCGGTGCCGTACCGGATTCTTTGAAAAAACCGTTTAAGACAAAGGCTGGAAGAATTGTATATGATGGCGGTGGAATAACTCCTGATATTGAGGTCAAAGGGGAGACCAACAGCCGTCCGGCCTATGCGTTGTATAGTGCGGGTCTTCTGGATGATTGGGCTGTAGAATACTTCATGAAACATAAAACTATAGCCCCCGCCGATAAATTTAAGCTTGGAGATGGTGAATATGAGGAGTTTGTGAAGTTCGCTGCAGACAAGAATTTCGATCAGCGTTCATCAGCGGAGGTAATATTCGACCGTTTGTTAAATGAGGCCAAGAGTGACGGAATGTATGAAGACAGCAAGGAGCAGTATGACAATCTCGCCAAAAAACTCAAACTCTCCAAAGAAGAGATGCTTAGGTTGAAGAGGGATGAAATCAAACTTCTCTTAGAAGAGAATATAGTTCAGAAGTACTATTATATCAAGGGAAGGATGGAGTGTTCCATCAGAAGCGACATCCAGCTTCATGAGGCGGTCGCAAAATGGAAATAGAGTCTACTTGTTTTCTTCCCAAATATAGATTTTGTCGGAACGACGCAGTCTCTCTGGAATCGGAATAGAGCACAAATCGCCTTTTCGTGCGATATCGGTGTTTTTTAGGTCTACCCGTATTTCGCTGACAGTATGCTCGAGACATCCTGTAGTCGGGCCGATGACGAGTATCTCATCTCCGACATGCAATTCTCCCGATTCCACAAGGACTTCAGCGACACCGAGATTGGAGAAATAGTTTGTGACTTTTGCGACATAGCTCTTTTTGCGGGTGGCTTTGTTGCCATAGACTGTGCTCCACTCGCCAAGCCTTGCGCCTTGGTAGTAACCGTCCCAAAATCCTCTGTTGAAGACTCCGCTTAATCTCTCCTTCAGCGAAGCCGCTAATTCAGGCGTGAATTTTCCGTCAATGACAGCATCCGCCGCTTCACGATATGCGGCAGTCACTATTTTCACATATTCTGCGCTTCTGGCACGGCCCTCAATTTTGAAAACCGAAATTCCGGAGTCAATGATTTTATCGATAAACTCGATGGTACATAGGTCTTTAGGCGACATTATGTATTTGTTGTCTATCTCCAACTCCCGTCCGGTCTCCAAATCGGTTACCCTGTAGCCTCTTCTGCACAACTGGTAGCAGCTTCCGCGATTTGCGGACGCTCCGTATTCTTGCAGGCTCAGATAGCATTTGCCTGAGATTGACATACATAGTGCGCCATGAACGAAAAGCTCCAGTCTGAGCAGTTCTCCTGAAGGACCGCAGATTTTATTCCCGGCGATTTTTTCGCTTATCTCTTTCATCTGCGGGAGAGTGAGTTCGCGGGCGAGGACTATCACATCCGCAAATTGTGAAAAGAATTTGGCGGATTCGAAATTGGAGATGTTCAACTGTGTTGAGGCGTGAACTTCAATGCCTATTTCCCTTGCAAGTGCGATAACCGCCATATCGGAGGCGATGACAGCGGAAATACCGGCTTTTGAGGCCGCTTCCAAAGTTTTTCGGACCTCCTCCAAATCGGATTGATATACAACAATATTGAGCGTGAGGTACGATTTTACATTATGTTCCGTACAGATTGCGGCGACCTTGGCCAAATCTTCCTGAGTAAAATTATTTGCAGAGTGGGAGCGCATGTTCAAATGGCCGACTCCAAAATAAACGGAATTCGCTCCGCCTTGAATCGCGGCGTACAGGCATTCGTAGTTACCTGCAGGGGCCATTACCTCAATCTCTTTCATCAATCGGATGTTACGCTATTTGTTTTCTGTTGTTTCGTTTAAAATCTCATAGACTCTTTTGAGAACCATGTCTGGGGTGACCTTGAATAGGCAGGCATAATCCTCTCTATAGCAGGGTTTCGCTCCAAATATAGAGCACGGTCTGCACTCCATCGGGACCTGTATGGCGTTCTCAGGGTTCTGCCTCCAGCCGTTGTAACCGGCGTAAGGATGTGTAGCCCCCCAAATGCAGACAACCGGAGTTCCCGCCAAAGAAGCGAGATGCATATTCGCAGAGTCCATGCTTATCATCACGTTGAGCATACTCATAGACTCCAATTCTTCCTTCATTGTGTGTTTGCCTGCGACCAATTGGGTATTAGGGTATTTCTCGGACCATCTTTTCAGGACTGCGGTTTCTTTATCGCCACCCCCATAAAGGTATATTTGGTTGAAAGGATTGCCGATCAGATTTTTGATGACGGTTTCCATGTGGTCCAACGGCCATGCCTTGCCTTTGTGTTTGGCGAAAGGAGCTATACCGATCCGTCGGATTTCGTTAGGACCGGCCGGCTTATACTCAATCGCACCCTGAACCGTGAAGTTAAGGTCCGTAAGTCCGGATTTTACCAAAACTTCTTCCATACAGCGTTGGCTTTTGATAATAGGTCTCAGTACCTTGTTTTCCGCTCTGCAGAGGGCTTCTCTCTCCTTGCGGCGTTTGTTGATTTTTTTGCCCGATATAAACTTCAGAGACAATGCGAACCGTATGAGTTTCGTCCTGAGTACATCATGAAGATCAGCGACTTTTGTGATCTTGTATTTGCGGGAAATGGCCCACGCCGTCCTTATTATGGCCAAAGGTCCTCCACAATAATCTTCGGCGTTCTTATTTGTGTTGAACGGGATGAATTCAAGATTCTCCACCCCATCGAACATCGCCTTGTATCTCGGTTGCGAGAGCATATAGAACCTTATAGACGGGTTTTGTCTGGCATACTCTTTCACTAGAGGGGCACTGATGGCACAATCACCTAAAGCAGAGAGTCTTATTACAAGAATATGTTCCTCTCTCTTCATTACTTCTTGTATAAGACAGGGTTAGTCGACGGATCGTTGTACATCTTCATCTGCTTGTAGACCTTCATATACTTTCTTCCGGCTGCGATATCGTCTATAAGAACATCAATGGCGGAGCTAAGGTCTTCATTCTGAACAAGAAGGACATTGAGTTTCTGGCGACATTTCTCCCTGTGCTCAGGAGTAGCGTCGGCTCTTCCCGCCTCTTCTTTCATGTGGTATATTTTCAGTTGAAGAATCGAAAGACGGTCAATAGCCCAAGCCGGGGTTTCGGTATTGATGGTCGCGTTTTCCGCAGCGGGAACATCCTTATATTTCTCCAAGAACCAACTGTCGATTTTCTCTACGAGGTCTGTACGGTCCTGGTTGGACTTATCAATTCTTCTTTTGAGGACAAGAGCCTCCGCAGGGTCGATGTTCGGGTCTCTGATAATGTCTTCAAAGTGCCACTGGACAGTGTCAATCCAATTCTTCAGGTAAAGTATATTTTCGATAGTTCCCTCTTTGAAAGGATTATCTATAGGCTGGTCAACATTGTTTTTAACGTGGTAGTCAATAATGCTCTGGTTAAAAATAGCATTGGCTTTTTCGGTAAATGTCATAATATCCTGTATTTAACTTAATCCAATAAATATCTGTTTTTTGTCTGTTAGAACCGTGTTTAATACTATCCTGATGCGTTTTATCGTGTCCTTTTGACAAGAGTGTCGGCGAATCTTTCCAATTGCCTTTTCTGTTCACCGGAAATCTTCATCCCCTCCAACAGGTGAATCGCATCGCAATATACACTATTGATAGCCTCTTCGGCAAGTCCCCTTACTCCGAGAGACTCCATTATTTCTTTTGCGGCGTTTATCTTTCTGACAGGCTCTGACGCATCCATCGCCATAACCTCCTCGATGCGTCGCCTTTCGCTCGGCGAAGCTATATTCATGCTCTTTATCAAAAGCCAGGTTTTCTTGTTATTGAGTATATCGCCACCGATTTTTTTGCCGAAAACCTTCTCATCGCCAAATGAGTCGAAATAGTCATCTTGAAGCTGGAACGCCACACCTAACTTGTGCCCGAAATCGTAAATCTGTCTGCAAAGAGTATCGTCCGCACCTCCGATAATAGCGCCTATGGTAGCCGAGCATGCGATCAGAACTCCGGTTTTAAGCCCTACCATATTGACATAGTCCTCTATGCTGACTTTTTCCATTGTCTCGAAATTCATATCGAACTGCTGCCCTTCGCAGACGGCCAAAGCCGAGTCTGAAAAAAGAGAAAGGACTTTCTGGACTTTGTCATTGGGTGCGTGAGAGAGCAGACGGTATGACGCTATGCACATCGCGTCACCTGAAAGAATTGCGACATTGTCGTCCCATCTCTTCTGTACAGTCGGTTTTCCGCGCCTTATATCCGCCTTGTCCATGATGTCATCGTGAATCAGGGTGAAGTTGTGGAACACCTCGATCGCAACTGCGGGCAGCACAATAGATTCGTCGATTTTATCCTTGAATAGATTGTAGGTGGTGAGGCAGAAGCGTGGGCGCAACCTTTTGCCACCGAAAGCCAAGGTGTATTCCATCGGTTCGTATAACTCACGAGGCTCTTTCTCGTATTTGAGTTTGAGAAAGGCTTCATCTACAATTTTATTTATCTGTTCTAATTCTAACATCGCTAAAGTATAGTATTCACAAATTTAGTCCTTTTTGAACAAATTACTAAATTCGCCGCAATATAGAGCGTAATTCATAGATGAAAG
>CAMGTS010000009.1 GCA_946062035.1 uncultured Bacteroidales bacterium | reverse complement strand
ACAAGAAAGAGCACAATATGCCTGTGCTTCAGAGCCAAAGATATGGTGAGATCCAGAGGATGAGGGCTGAGGCGGCCAAGTCTTTGGGGCTTGATGTGGAATTTGTCGCAGCGATTATGGAGAGCATCCACAGGGAGTCTGTAGATGTTCAGATGAAATTGATGAGAGGGGAATAGCCATGAAAATCCTGATTCTCGGAGCGGGAAAGATGGGCTCTTTCTTTTGTGATGTGTTGAGTTTCAAACACGATGTGGCTGTTTATGATGCGGAGCCCAAACGTCTGCGGTTTGTCTACAATGTGCAGAGGTTTATGAAACTCAAGGAGATAGAGGAATTCAGGCCGCAGCTTGTAATTAATTGCGTGACATTGAGCTATACGGTTCAGGCTTTTAAGGAAGTCTTTCCGTATCTCCCCGCAAAGTGTGTCATATCAGACATAGCTTCAGTGAAAACAGGTCTGAAAGATTTTTACGAAAAGAGCGGCTTCAGGTATGTATCTGTCCACCCGATGTTCGGTCCTACCTTCGCGAACCTTTCCAATCTTCAGCAAGAGAACGCAATCATAATCAATGAACCTGCGGATTCGTGCAGAGGGACCGACAAGACAGGTCTTAAGTTTTACAGAACTCTTTTCGACCATCTGGGGCTTAATGTCCGGGAGTACACTTTCGCCGAACATGACGAGACTGTAGCATACTCATTGTCAATCCCTTTTACAAGTACCCTGATATTCGGCTCCATTATGAAGCATCAGGATGTGCCGGGAACGACCTTTAAAAAACACATGGCAATCGCAAGAGGGTTACTTTCGGAAGATGACTACCTTATTACCGAAATTCTGTTTAATCCGCACACTCCCGGGCAGTTGAAGAGAATCCGCGAGAAGATGGAGACGCTGCTTTCGATAGTGAAAGAGAGGGATTCCGCCAAAATGAAAAAATTTTTAGACGGTGTGAGGAAAAATATAGAGTGAATCATGGTGATGTATCCGATTTCTGAATTTGCGGAAATCGGCGGAAGATTGCTATGTTTGCGCAGAATAACCAAAAGGGTTTTGTGATGGTAAACGGAGAATTGAAGAAAATAGGTGTACTGACATCAGGCGGTGACGCACCGGGGATGAATGCCGCTATACGTGCCGTAGTAAGAACAGCCATATATAATGGGATACAGCCTGTCGGAATCCGCAGGGGATATGCAGGTCTGCTTGAAGGTGACTTTTATGAAATGCAGAGCAATTCGGTCGCCAAAATAATACAGCAGGGCGGTACTATCCTGAAATCCAGCAGAGTGTCGAATTTCAAAGATCCTGAAGTGTGCGGTAAGGCTGTGGAAAACCTTAGGAAAGAGGGGATTGACGGTCTTGTCGTCATTGGCGGTGACGGCTCTTTCAGAGGGGCTAACCTTATGCACAAAGAGTTCGGAGTGAGGGTAGTCGGCCTTCCCGGGACCATCGATAACGATATTTTCGGAACGGACTATACAATAGGCTTTGATACAGCTATCAATACGGCTGTCGACGCTATAGATAAAATCAGAGACACCGCCGATTCTCACAATCTGATTTTCTTTGTGGAAGTCATGGGGCGAGATGCCGGTTTTATAGCGCAATACACCGCAATTTCTACGGGTGCGGAGGCGATGATAATCCCTGAGACCGAAAACAACCTCGATGATTTGTGCCAATACCTTGAGAAAGAGAGACGTTCCAATAAGACGAGCGGTATTATCATAGTATCGGAAGGTGCGGATCTCGGCAGTGCGGAGCAGATTGCCGAAGAGGTGAAGAAGCGGCTTCCTAATTATGAGGCCCGTGTGACCACATTGGGGCATGTGCAGAGAGGCGGTTCGCCTTCTTGCAGAGACAGGGTTTTGGCGAGCATTCTTGGCAATGCGGCTGTGGAGGCACTTATGAATGGCATTTCGGGTGTGATGGTCGGTCAGATAAACAACGAAGTCACTTATACTACGTTCGATGATGCCTGCTCTAAGCACAACCATATCAACTGGAAGTGGCAGCAGATAGCCCACGTTCTCTCTATATAGAAATCTGGGTATTACCCCAACGTTCGAGGATATAGTCCAAGAGTCTGATGACTTCGTCCGGATTGTTTTCGGTGACAAGTCTGATTCGGGTGTCCTTGAAGTTCGGAAGGGATTTGAAATAACAGTTCAGGTGACGCCGCATCTCAAGCAGACCGCGGCGTTCGCCTTTTATCTCCAATGATTTAGCGAAGTGCCTTTTTGCCAAGCTGACTTTTTCGGCGACGCTCATCGCCGGCATTTCTTCACCGGTATCTAAATAATGCTTGATCTCCTTGAAAATCCAAGGATGACCGTAAGTCGCTCTTCCTATCATGACTGCATCGACTCCGTACCTGTCAAAGGCCGCTTTTGCGCCCGCACCATCCGTGATATCACCGTTTCCGATAATCGGGATCTTTATTCTTGGATTGGCCTTTATCTCTCCGATGAGACTCCAGTCAGCCTCCCCTTTATACATCTGGCATCTTGTGCGCCCGTGTACCGTCAGTGCGGCGATTCCTGCATCCTGAAGCCTTTCGGCAAGTTCTGGAATAATAAGTGAGTTTTCATCCCATCCCAAACGGGTTTTGACCGTAACCGGAAGCTTTACCGCCTTGACGACTTTCTCGGTAATCTCGACCATTTTGTCTGGGAACTTCATCATTCCGCTGCCGGCACCTCTTTTGGCGATTTTGTTTACCGGGCAGCCGAAATTGATATCTATCAGGTCGGGTTTGCATTCCTCAGCGAACTTGGCGGCTTCGACCATGGCTTCAGGAATATGTCCGTAGATCTGTATTCCTATCGGGCGTTCGTAGTCGTAGACTTTCATTTTGAGGAAAGACTTCTCGGCATTGTGGACAAGCCCGTCCGAAGAGACAAACTCGGTGTACATCATATCGGCTCCGAACTCTTTGCAGATATATCGGAAAGAGGGGTCTGTCACGTCCTCCATCGGGGCGAGAAACAACGCCTTGTCCGGAAACTCTATGTCGCCAATCTTGAATGAAGCCATACCCCGCAAAGGTAATAGATTTGCAAATCAATAGAAAATGGTTATCTTTGCACCCCCTTGTAAAAAGGTATTATTAACTAATTAAAACAACAAACAGTGGATTACAGAAGTTATAAAACAATCTTCGTAAACGACAAGAGCGCAACTAAAGAGTGGGTTCTTATCGATGCGACAGACTTGGTTTTAGGACGTCTTGCTTCTCGTATAGCATTGGTGCTCAGAGGCAAGAACAAGGCCAACTTCACACCTCACACAGACTGTGGTGATAACGTCATCGTTATCAACGCCGAGAAGGTACGTCTTACAGGTAACAAGTTGACAGACAAGGTGTACATCAGACACACCGGTTATCCGGGCGGTCAGCGCTTTTCAACTCCAAAGGAGATTCTCCAGCGCAAACCGGTAGCACTCATCGAGGAAGCTGTCAGAGGAATGCTTCCTAAAAACAGACTTGGAGCTCAGATGTTCCGCAATTTGCACGTATATGCAGGCGCAGAACACAAGCACGAAGCTCAGAAACCAAGAACAATCAAATTAAACGAAATTTAGAGCATGGAGACAATTAACGCCCTTGGAAGACGTAAATCAGCTGTAGCTCGCGTTTTCGTTAACTCAGGTAAAGGCAACATCACAATCAATGACAAAGAGGTAGAGGCATACTTCGTAGACCCTTCTCTTCAGTACATTGTAAAGCAGCCTCTTACAGTTACCAACACTCTTGGAAACTTTGACATCAAGGTTAACCTTGTAGGCGGTGGTATCAAAGGTCAGGCAGAAGCTCTCAGACTTGCAATCGCACGTGCGCTTTGCAAAATCGATTCTGAGGCATACCGCTCTGCTCTCAAGAAGGAAGGCTTCCTTTCTCGTGATGCAAGAGAGGTTGAAAGAAAGAAACCTGGTCAGCCTGGTGCACGTAGACGCTTCCAGTTCAGTAAACGTTAATATTTACTTAAAGCTGATTACGCACGGGAGCAAAAACAAAGCTGCTTAGAGTCGCTTGGGCTCCTGCGGAAAATCCTTAGGATAGCAAGGCTCTACCTTTAGGATTGATGAAAAGAGAAACATTAAAAATTAAAACAATGCCAAGAACAAATTTCCAAGAATTATTAGAGGCAGGCGCTCATTTCGGACACCTCAAAAGAAAATGGAATCCGAAAATGGCTCCTTATATCTTCATGGAGAAGAACGGGATCCATATCATCGACCTGCACAAAACCGTGCTTATGATAGATGATGCGGCAAATATGCTTAAGAACCTTGTGCGCAGCGGTCGTAAGGTTTTGTTTGTCGCGACTAAAAAGCAAGCAAAAGATATTATTGCAGAGCAGGCAAAGGCAGTGAATATGCCTTATGTTACAGAAAGATGGCCGGGTGGTATGCTTACCAACTTCCCTACAATCCGCAAGGCTGTAAAGAAGATGAATACCATTGACAAGATGATTTCAGACGGCACTTTCGATACTCTTGCAAAGAGAGAAAAATTGCAGGTTACTCGTCAGAGAGCAAAGTTGGAGAAGAACTTGGGTTCTATCGCAGATCTTAACCGTCTTCCATCAGCACTGTTTGTTGTTGATGTTCAGAAAGAGGCTAATGCCGTTAAAGAGGCTAAGAGATTGAACATCCCTGTTATAGCTATGGTAGACACATGCTGCGACCCTACTCCTATCGACTTTGTGATTCCTGCGAACGATGATGCTTCAAAATCTGTAGCAGTCGTTGTTTCAGCTCTTTGTGGCGCTATCGCAGAGGGTTTGGAAGAGAGAAAGGTAGAGAAGGAGAAAGCCGCTGCCGAGGAGGAGAAGAGAGCGAAGGATAAAGAGGCGGCAAAGATGATGGACGACAAGAAGCAGGGCGACGCTGAGGTTTCAGCTGACGGTCGCAAGCTTCGTCCGAGAAGAAAAGTTACAAAGGTTTCACCTGCCAAGGCAGAGGAGGCTAAATAATCCGGAGGACACAGAAATGGAGATTAAAGCATCAGACGTAATGAAGCTGCGTAAAATGACGCAGGCCGGAATGATGGATTGCAAAAAGGCTCTCATCGAGGCAAACGGTGATTTTGACAGAGCTAAGGAACTTTTGAGAGAGAAAGGTAAATTGGTTGCGGCAAAACGTTCAGACAGAGAGACTACTGAAGGCGCTGTTCTCGCAAGAACAAACGCTGACAATACAGTAGCGGTTCTCGTATGTCTCGGTTGTGAGACTGACTTCGTTGCCAAGACCGATGGTTTCCAGAATCTTGCCAAGTCTATCGCAGATGTCGCTATCGCTGAGCTTCCTGCGGATGCAGAGGCTTTGAACGCATGCAAAGTCGGCGATCTTACTGTCAGCGACCATGTAATGGAGCAGACAGGCAAGAGCGGTGAGAAGCACTTGGTTGCATGCTACGAGAAAATCGAGGCTCCTTTCGTCGGTTATTATGTACACAATAACCAGAAGGTCGCTACAATCGTAGGTTTCAATGAAAAAGTAGATGAGGCTGTCGTTAAGGAGGTAGCAATGCAGATTACCGCAATGGTACCTGTGTCTATCTCTAAGGATGACTGCCCTAAGGACATCATTGAGAAAGAGCTTCAGATTTACAGAGAAGAGGTGGCAAACGAGGGCAAGCCTGCCGCTATCGCTGAAAGAATAGTTGAAGGCAAGCTTCAGAAATTCTTCAAGGAGAAGACTCTTGAGGAGCAGGTTCTCGCTTTGGGCGATGGTAAGGAGACTGTAAAACAGTACCTTAACAGAGCCGCTAACGGTGCGAAAGTTGTCGCATTCCACAGATACTCTTTAAGTGACTAATTTTCAATTAGTTTTTCATAGTTATTGTCTTGCGGTGCTTCGGGTTTTCCGTCGCACCGCTTGTTTTTTTGTGATTGTTAATAATTTCAGGTATTGCGGATTTGACAAATCTGTATTTTTTTTGTCTAATCTTAACCTATTGTGTATTATTATGAACAGGAAATTCTTCGCCCTTTTGGCATCACTGCTCTTCGTATTTGCCGCATCCGTATCCGCCTTTGCGCAAAATTCTATAGATGAAAAGTTTTCAGCCTATTCCAAGCTGCTCTCCCCTGAAAAACTCTATCTGCACACCGACAGGGATTTTTATTGCGTAGGAGATACTCTGTGGTTTAAGGCGTATCTGCTTAACAACTCGCTCTACTCTGAATTTCCTGAAAGCAACTTTGTGTATGTGGAGCTTATCGGCTTCCAATATGAGAAAGATATATATTCAGGTAAGGTTTCAGAAACCAAGAAAATTATTGAGAGGGTCAAGGCGAAGCGCAGAGGCGGTATCATTCAGGGATATGTACCTATCTCTTCGGATATGAATACAGGCAAGGCGATTCTCAGGGCATACACCTACTGGGGGCTGAACTTCCCTTCAGAGTATATCTATTCGAAAAACCTTGAGATAGTCAATCCTATGAAGGATCGGCATCTTGCGTCAATGAAAGAGAAAAATGTCAGGGAAAGAGACGAATATACAAAGATAGGGGTAGCGTACCCGTTTGATAAACAAAAAGATATCAAGGATATTGAGTGCGGGTTTTTCGCAGAGAGCGGTAGGCTTGTAGATGGGATTGACGGCGTAGTGGCATTCAAGGCGCTTGCGGAAGACGGTCTTTCAACCAAAGTTTCCGGCATAGTTTATAATGCGGCGGACGAGAAAATAACTGAGTTTGAAAGCGACAACAAAGGGTTCGGAAAATTCATTCTGAAAGAACTAAAAGCGGGGGAGAAATACCATGCTGTAGTTACCGATGAAAGAGGTGTGAACAAGAAAGTAGAGCTTCCAGCAATCGAACCAAGGGGCATCGTCATCAATATAGAGCGCAGAGGAGCGAACTTTATCTCAAAGATTAGCGTTTCTTCTGGAATAAATACTGATTCTCTGATGTTTATCCTTCATGACGGCTCTGAGATATTCTACAATCAACCGCTCGAAAAGGCTAAGATGCTTGCAGTCGCGGCCGCCAAGATGCGGAGCGGTATTGTCAATGCGGCAGTAGTGGATGGCAAGGGAAATGTTTATGCGGAGCGTCCGTTCTTCAACTTGCCTCAGATTATGGCGCAGGTGGAGATAACTCCAGACAAGCAATCATACGCACAAAGAGAAAACGCCTCGATAGGGTTGTCATTGTATTCTCCTACAGGCCGGAATATAGCCGGTGACCTCTCCATTGCCGTCACGGACAACAGATATGTCCCGTACAAGGGTTTGGAGAATAACATCCTCTCGTATATGATGCTCGGAAGCGAAATTAAGGGGTATATAGAAGACCCTCAATGGTACTTCGACCTTTCGGTGCCTTATGCGGAGCGTGTTAAATCAATCGACCTGCTGATGCTTACTCAAGGCTGGGTCTACTATGACCTTCAGGATATCCTCAAGGGCGATAATCCAATGCCGAAATTCGGCAGGGAGTATATCCAGACCGTAAGCGGCCGTGTCAAGGCCACAAAAAAGCATAGGCAGTCTTTGGTTTCATTTGTCGCTCCATCCATTAATTTTTCCGCAATAGGCCAGTTGGATACAACGGGTTATTTCGAACTGAAAGACATTAGTTTTCCTGACAGTACTCTCTTTATTGTTAATGCGGTTGGTACGAGCGGCAAAAAATCGTTTATTCCGTATATCGATGACGATTCTTTCGCTCCTATGCTCGATTATTACCGCCGTGGCGACAGCACAAGATACGATGCGAAGATAGGACAGGAACTGATGCAGCGTTACTACGATACAGGCGGCGATATAGTATATCAGCTCGACCCGCTATATGTCACGGCGGGAAGAAAAATCAAGGCGGTGAACAATCCGTCGCCCATTCCGAACCGTATGTTCAAGAAGGGGCAGCTTAGGGAAGGGGCGGATTTGGAGCCATACAAGAATTACGACCTGATGACATATATCAATGAAACGTGCCAGGGACTTAGGTTTAAGACAGATACGGTGACTGGAGATAAGATTCTCGTGTGCCGTGTGCCTAAGATTGCCGCAGGTATGACAATCTCTGACGGTTGGGAAGAGATTCTTGTTTTTATTAACGGGGCAAGCGCATTCTCGAGTTCTGAACTTCAGAATTTTATGGTAAGCGATGTTTCTTCTGTCGTATATGTTACCGGATCTGATGCCGCTCCGTTCTCTCCGATGATGGACGGCAGCGCATCAATCAGGAGCGTGGTAATGATACAGACCGCTCTGAATGAGAGGACGGGGATGCCGAGAAACGTAACTAAAGGTTATCCTTTGGGTTGGCAAAAGCCAGTGGCGTTCTATTCTCCTGTCTATGACTATAGGACAAGGCGACAGGTACCCGCCGGTGCGGACAGACGGTCTACTGTCTATTGGAATCCGGCTTTGGAGGTGCCGCAGGATGGCAAGTCTTCGTTTGAATTCTCTACCTCTGACGGCAGTTCTCCGTATACGATTGTCATAGAGGGTATTACGACTGAGGGTGATTATATTTTCAAAAAAGAGACAATCTCCCGCCATGTCCCGATTAACTGAGACAAAGTACTCAGAATTTGTGTTTTAAGTTTTTAATGTGTAACTCTGTATTTTATTGAGAAGAACATTAAACTTAAAATACAGATAGTCATGAATTGTGATACATCAAAAGGATATCGCGAGGAAAGCGATCTCCTCGGAACACGTGAAATATGTGATTGCGCCCTTTACGGAGTGCAGACTTTGCGTGGTATAGAAAACTTTAACATCAGCAAGTTCCATGTCAGCGACTACCCTCTTTTCGTTAAGGGTTTCGCTATTACCAAAGAGGCTGCTGCCATAGCTAACCATGAACTCGGACTTCTCACAGACGAGCAGAAAGACGCTATTGTACAGGCTTGCGAGGAAATCCGTGAGGGTAAGCATCATGAGCATTTTCCGCTTGATATGATCCAGGGCGGTGCCGGTACATCTACCAACATGAACGCCAATGAGGTGATTGCGAACCGTGCGCTTGAAATCATGGGCCATAAGCGTGGCGAGTACAAATTCTGCTCTCCTAACGACCATGTCAACAAAGCGCAGTCTACAAATGACGCATACCCTACAGCCATCCATATCGGAATGTGGTATTCTCACGTGCGTCTTGTCGAGGAATTGAAGAGACTTATTGACTCTTTGCGTCGCAAGTCTGTTGAATTCAAGGATGTAATCAAGATGGGACGTACTCAGATGGAGGATGCGGTTCCTATGACCCTTGGCCAGACATTCGGCGGATTCGCTTCAGTTCTTACTGATGAAATCAAACACCTTGACGAAGCTGCCGCTGACTTCCTCACAGTCAGTATGGGTGCTACCGCAATCGGAACAGGTATTTGCGCAGAGCCTGGTTACGCTGAAAAATGCGTTGCTGCGATGTGCCGTATCACCGGTCTGGAGTTTAAGCTCAGCGGTGACTTGGTAGGCGCTACATCTGATACTTCATGCCTTGTAGGTTATGCTTCCGCTATGAAACGTCTTGCCGTAAAGGTTTCAAAGATGTGTAATGACCTCCGACTTCTCGCTTCAGGCCCTCGTTGCGGATTCGCAGAGTTTAATCTCCCTCCGATGCAGCCTGGTTCAAGCATTATGCCTGGTAAGGTCAATCCTGTCATCCCTGAGGTTATGAGCCAGATCTGCTACAAGGTTATGGGTAATGAGGTTTGCGTTACCATGAGCGGTGAGGCTTCTCAGATGGAACTTAACGCAATGGAGCCTGTAATGGCACAGTGCGACTTCGAGTCAATCGACCTCCTTATAAACGGCTTCATTACTCTCCGTGAGCGTTGTATAGAGGGTATAACCGCTAATGTTGACCGTTGCAGAGCATACGTTCATAACTCTATCGGTGTCGTAACAGCTCTTAATCCGGTCATCGGTTATAAAAACTCTACTAAGATCGCTAAGGAGGCTTTGGAGACAGGCAGAAGCGTATATGACCTTGTTCTTGAGCGTGGTATCCTTACAAAGGAGGATCTCGACACAATCTTGTTGCCTGAAAACATGATCAAACCTGTAAAACTTGATATCAAACCTCTCAAGGAGCTTTAATAGCTGTTTTGCGAATAGATATGGAACTCCGGCTGACAAATGTTACCGGAGTTCTTTTTTTTTGACAGCGGTGTTCAACTTTCAGTAACTTTGCTGTGTACAAATTGTTTATTATGTTTCCAAAAGAAGTTTATGTAGCAAGGCGCAAGGCTCTTGCTCAAGACATTGAGAAAGGTGTAATCCTTTTGCCGGGCAATAGCGAGGCTCCGGCCAATTATCCTGACAATTGCTATAATTTCCGTCAGGACAGTACTTTCCTCTATTTCTTCGGAATATCAGAACCCGATTTTGCGGCGATTATAGATGCGGAGACTGGTGAGGAGATTCTATTCGGCGACGATGTTTCCATAGATGATATAATTTGGATGGGTCCGCAAATCTCTGTAGCAGAAAGAGCTGCCGGGGTAGGTGTGGCGAAGAGCAGAAAATTCTCGGAGTTGTCTGCATATATCGAGAATGCGCTTAAGGCGGGTAGGCAGGTTCATTTCTTGCCGCAATACCGCTACAAGAATATGATAATGCTCTCTGAAATGCTTGGAATTCCTGTCGTGCAGCTCAAGGAGAAAGCGTCTGTTGAATTGATACAGGCTGTTGTCTCTCAGAGAATCGTAAAAGACAAATGGGAGATTGAAGAGATTGACAAGGCTTGTAATATCGGTTATGCGATGCATTATGCGGTTCTAAAGTTGCTAAGACTTGGAATGGTTGAGCAGGAGCTTGTCGGTGCTATGGAAGGGATCGCTCTGAGCCAGGGAGCGGGAGTCTCCTTTGCGACAATCCTTTCTCAGCATGGTGAAACCCTTCACAATCACATACATAACGGAATCATTACAGCCGGAAAACTTCTGACAATCGATGCCGGTGCGGAGGGTAATTCAAACTATTGCTCAGATTTCACAAGAACTCTCCCTTGCAGTGGCAAGTTCACAACAAAACAGCGTGAGATTTATGATATAGTCGAGGAGTGTAACAACTACGCCCTTTCTGCGTCAAAACCTGGAGTTTCATATTTTGATGTCCATGTCGCTGTCTACAGAATCATGGCAGAACGTCTTAAGGCTTTGGGCATTATGAAAGGAGATGTTGAGGAGGCTGTGGCTGCGGGTGCTCCTGCGCTTTTCATGCCTCATGGTCTTGGCCATAATATGGGACTTGATGTCCACGATATGGAGAATTTCGGTGAGGATTATGTGGGCTATGGCAATGCGGCGAAGAGAAGTTCTATCTTCGGATATTCATCTTTGCGTATGGGGCGTGTGCTCGTTCCGGGCAATGTCATTACTGATGAGCCTGGTATATACTTCATTCCTGCCCTTATTGAGAAATGGAAGAAAGAGAATATCTGCAGCGAATTCATCAACTTTGACAAACTGGAGAGCTACTACGATTTTGGCGGAATACGTCTTGAGGACGATGTGCTGATTACCGAAACAGGCAGCAGACTTTTGGGATCCAAGAGGCTTCCTATCCGTGCGGAGGATGTCGAGGCGGCAATGGCCAAGTAGCCTTTTGCTTGATAGTATTCTACACGGACGAGGGCGGCAATTTCGCCGCACTCGTCCGTGTTTTATCTGATTATAATATTACCTTTTCTGTGAGCTCTTTCCATCGCCTTCCTGCTATCATCCGTATGCTTTTGAAGGAAGATATTGAGGAGCGGTTTTGATTTTGTCGCAATTTTCAGAACACCACCGGTCCTCGGCGCAAAATAATTGAGAATGTCAGGATTCCTGACAAGTGTCATGCTCTCTATATCATTAAGTTTGAGATCAGGATCCCGTCCCTCAATATATTCTATTCCATCTACAAGCACTACAATCCACTTAGACATATCGTTGCCGTCATTAAGAGCTGCGCCTATGTATTCCTTATCCTCCCATGAGAGTTTATCGCTGTATTCCACTATAGACCTCACGCAGTCTGTTTTCCTGTTCATAGAAATTATATCAAGGAAAGGTTTCGACCTTGTGGTAATACTAATCACACCGCTCGAAAAGGGGGCGAATAACTCGATTAAAGCGGAATCTTTAACGACCTCTACGTTTACAATGTCTTCATGAGACCTGAAAATAGGGGCTGTCAGTATCCCAACGCCATCTGTAAGCGACACCGGAAAACTCGATGGCTCGTAACGGATTTTGCTAAGTACAGATTCCTCACAACTGTTTGCCGACGAAGCAATAATTATCTTGTCCGTGTTTTCTTTTGCATATTTCTCAAAAAGCGGGTCGTTTTTGGAGCGTACTGACTTTTCAGAGCTGATTTTCCATAAACTTGTCGCCCTGTATTCTTCCCCGGTTATAACCTTTTCGTCAAGGACATAAATGGTATTCTTTGGATTATGATGCTCACCTGGAGTGTTCTGCGCCGTAAGATTAATAGAAGCGAAAATGAACAAAGTGAGTAATAAGCAGAATGTCTTATACATAAGGCAGTGGAGTGTTATGAATTAATGATTTATGATAGTATTTGCTTTTCTCCTTGCATCGTAGTATATGCTACCCTTGACTTTGAAATTACCGTCCATTATGACTTTTGCCATATATTTCATATTGGCGGTGTCCTTTTGGGCCTCATAGATGTTAAGCAACGCACTGCAGGCCACTATTTTGTTCGGCATCATATTGTACGCAAGTTCAAGGGATGAAACAGCTCCGGTTGTGTCGCCTGCCTGCAATTGGCATTCTGACAAATCCGTCAACATCTCATAGGTGCAGCAGGTAGAGCTGATTATGGTTTTCACCTTCTCAATATTTTCAGGCGAAGCGGTGCTGTTGAGCTGCTTGGCGTAAAACAAGGCCGGTCTTAACTCCCTTATCCTGCCCCGTTCCGTATTACGGCCAAAGCCATGAATGACAGCAAGTACAGATATTGTTACCGCTAACGGAACGCAATACGCTTTTGAACTGGCCGGAAAACTGAACCTTGCTTTATCATTAGGGTAATCGGCGAGCGCCAAGACGGAAAACAAGGCGACGACAGGTATATCCATTACGTTCATGAAAGCCATCGCTACAAGCGGCACTACAAAAAAGACTTTTCCTGATTTCAATGATCTTAGCGCAGCTGAAATAAGGAATGCGATCCATATAACAAACGTAATCACCCCTCCCTCATACAGAATTCTGAGATAATCGTTGTAGACCTGATAATTGTTGTCCGCAACCATTCTGAAGCTTGATTCAGGGTGCGACATAAGGAAATCCTTTTGCATGAACATATAATCTCTCGCCACACTACCCAATCCCTTGCCGAACCAGATTCCGTTATCTACCATATAGTCGCCGATTGATACCCAGGCCAACAAGCGTGAATCAGCCGAGAGCGGTTTCAGATAATACAATGCGACCAAGCAGACCACAGCCGTTACTGCCGACACGATGATTTTTGTCCTTTTACCGTAAGGCTTCAATATGTTATAAAGGATAATGAGAGCGATGGCTATCATTGCCGTCCTTGACATAAGCAGCACGGGAGCAATAGTCAATAATACCACCAAAGGAATCCGCCATCTTACTTTTTCTTCTAAAACAATCCCAATAGCAAATGCACATACCAAAGACGCATATCCTGAATTCTCAAACAGCCCGTAGCGGTCGAGAATTCCGTGAACGGGCAACAGCCCAATTTGCTGAAGAAGTATTAATGCACAATTTAGGAGTGAAAAAGCGACGACAGAAATCTTAAGTTCTTTTAAAGAATCGCATGACCTGAAATAAAGAAATGCGCAAAGAAAAAACAGTACGGTTATGACATTACTTGGAAACAATCTTCCATTTATCGCCGTAATACCGACAAGAAAGAGCGTAAAAAGGACGAAAAGGATATCAATGCCAATGACCGCAAGAGTTTTGCGATTGCACAGAGAGCCTACAATCAGGATTATTCCCGCTAACGCATAAGCAAAAGCCCTGTCATGGAGAAACCCAACATATCGGATAAGCGATATTATCAGCAATGCGGCTAAGAAGGGCCATATACGAGTTGTTTTGTTTGCATTCATACTGTGTTTGTGGCTTTTAGAACAGATCGTAACTATGTAGGTTAAATTTTTGTAAAATCCTAAAACGTCAAATTTTACTTATCCTAAATCCGTTCACAAGTGCATGATACTCATCCTACTATGTAATACAAGTATAATTTTGTTGTAAATACCGATAGAATAACAATATCGGTTATTCAATTCAAAGATATGCAATAATTCAGATTATTCATTAAGTAATAGCTGATTTTTCTGAATATAGTCTTTGTTTTAAAAACACAAATACTATATATTTGTACGGTAAACA